>CAZKOR010000057.1:0-18787 GCA_964554405.1 uncultured Bacteroides sp.
CTCAAAAAAATGAGCGAAGTTTGAGCGAAGTTTTGAGCGAAGTTTTGACGCAAAAGGATTATAATAAAGTAAGCATAATTGTTAACTATATGGAAGAACATGGAGAAATCATACCTAAAGAAGCTGAAACCATTACCGGAAAGTCTGCTGCAACAGTGCGCAGGTATTTTAAAATGCTTACAGATACAAGATATATAGTGGCAGAGGGAAACACCAATAATATTGTTTATCGTATCTCTATGAATTTGTCAGAAGATGATTAAAATGTATTGAAAAAGAGGAACAAATAACTATGACAAAAACTCCCACCAAAAAAAGAATTTATGTATGCCACACTTATTATCATGTTTATGTGGCATGTCTGAAAGAACTGAACCTGCCGGACAAAGAGCGTGGAGGAGCGGATTTGGTGCTCAGTATGATGTCGAATAATTTCGGCAATCTGAAAGACAGAGCCGAGGGCTGCGGTCTGTTTGATGAAGTGTTTATGTTTGATGAAAAGGAAGATGTTTTTTTCCCGCAGCTTCAGAAATATCATAAGGATAGAGGGAACATTGTTTTTAATATGTTCGCCCGTATCAAATATACGAAAATGCTTGGCAAACTGCAGGAGCCGTACGTGCCGGTGGATTTTAAAAACTATCAGGATATTTATGTTTTCTGTGATTCGGACCCCATCGGTTATTATTTAAGCTATCGGAAAATTTATTATCATGCGTTGGAGGACGGGTTAAACTGCATTCAGTATTATGATACGGCGCGTTATGATAATAAAGGACACTTTGAACTTAAAGCATGGATGTCGGCACATAATTTGATTTTCATTCAAAACGGTTATGGTAAGTATTGTCTGGATATGGAAATTAATGATAAAAGCGTTGTTCCTTATCCGTGTGATAAATATATTGAAAAACCGCGAGTAGAACTGGTGGAACATTTGTCGGAAAAAGACAAAGATATCCTGATTCATCTTTTTATCGAAAATATGGACGAGCTGCAGCAAAAACTTGACTGCGGCGCCGAAGACAAAATACTGCTGCTTTCGGAACCTCTTTGCAGTCTTGATGTCAGAAAGCAGATTTTTACGGATATCATCAGAGAATATGGAGAAATCGGCGGAAAGAAAGGGCAGATATTGATAAAGCCTCATCCGCGGGATGTTCTTGATTATACAAAAGAATTTTCGGAGCATATTGTACTAAGCGGCATGTTTCCAATGGAAATCCTGAACTATATTCCGGGGCTTACTTTTAAGAGAGTGATTTCCGTATTGACCGTACCAAATGGAATCCGCTTTGCGGACGAGATTTTATTTTTGGGAGAAGATTTCCTGGATAAGTACGAAGAACCGGAACTGCATAGACAGAATGAGCATCTTTGACTAATGGGAAGACCTGTGGTAAAATATGTAATCTCCTTTCATAATGAGATAGAGAGCGGAAACGGCAAAAAACTCGCAGGATGAGAATGGAGCACAGGCATAAAATGAAGAAAATATATAAGAAATTAATAGTTCTGCTGGATAAAAAGCAGAAAAGAAAAATGATGTTTTTAATCTTTATCATGCTGATTGGAGCGGTATTGGAAACACTTGGCGTATCGTCCATTCTGCCTGTTATGAATGTCGTTTTGGAAGAAAATGCCATAGAGAACCATGTTTATCTGCAGTTTATCTGTCAAGTCTTTCAGATTGATAATACAAGGGATTTGATGATTCTTGTCATGTCGGGACTTATTATCATATTTGCCGTAAAAAATGTTTTCCTGTTTTTCCAGCAGAAAGTACAGCTTAAGTTTGTATATACCAATCAATTTGCCACATCCAGAAGAATGATGATTAATTTTATGCAGCGTCCTTATGAATATTATTTGAATGCGGACACATCGGTTATTCAGAGAAGTATTACTTCGGACGTGAATAATATGTACGGGTTGATTTTAGCTTTATTACAGTTATGCAGTGAATGTATCGTTTTTGTATGTCTGGCGGCAATCAGTCTTGTCACGGATGTCTGGATGAGTATTACCGTTACGCTGTTGTTACTTGTTGTCTTATTTGTTATTAAATGTATTTTAAAGCCGATTATGAAAAAGGCAGGAGAGGAAAATCAGGATTATTACAGTGGGTTGTATAAATGGATCGATCAGTCTGTGATGGGGATTAAAGAAATTAAAATTGCCTGCCGGGAAAATTATTTTATCAATGAATATTCCAAATGCGGCGCCGGTTATGTCAGCGCTGTGCAAAGATATAATTTATATAATGCAACGCCGAGGCTTTTAATCGAAACGGTAGCGATTGCCGGAATGGTTCTTTATATGATGCTGCAGCTTTTACGGGGAACGGAAGTGATTGACATTATGCCGCAGATTACCCTGCTTGCGCTCGTTGCTATGCGATTGATTCCCTGTGCGAACAGAATTAATAACCATCTGACTTCCATTGCCTATTTTGAGCCGTTCTTTATGGGCGTCAGTGATAATTTACAGGAAGAAATCCGGGATGAGAGTATTGACTATGAGGCAGAGACTTATCAAAAGAAGATAGAAGTAGAAAAACTGGATATCAAAGATAAAATCGAATTAAAAAATATTACTTATAAATACCCGAACACAGAAGTCCTTATTTTTGACGATGCAAGTATGGAAATTCCGATTGGCAAGAGTGTGGGAATTGTCGGAACATCCGGCTCCGGTAAGACAACGGTTGTAGATATCCTGTTAGGGCTTTTGCGTCTGCAAAGCGGTGATATTCTGGCGGATGGTGTAGAAGTAAGAGAGCATTACAGGGAGTGGTTAAAAAATATCGGTTATATTCCGCAGAGCATTTTTATGATTGATGACTCTATCCGGAAAAATGTTGCGTTCGGTTATGCGGAGGAGGATATTGATGATAACAAAGTGTGGGAAGCATTAAAAGAAGCGCAGTTGGATGAGTTTGTGAAAGGACTTCCGGAGGGGCTTGATACGAGCATCGGAGAGCGGGGAATTCGTATATCGGGAGGTCAGAGACAGCGTATCGGTATTGCCAGGGCATTGTTTGAAGACCCGGAGGTATTGGTACTTGATGAAGCAACGTCGGCATTGGATAATGATACGGAAGCGGCCATCATGGAATCCATTAACAGACTGCACGGACGCAAGACGTTAGTGATTATTGCGCACAGGTTACAGACGATTGAAAAATGCGATATGGTTTACCGGATAGAAAACGGAAAAGCATCAAGAGAAAGGTAGAATTATGAAAAAATTGTGGGATTATTGCTGGGGATTGTATAAAAAGCATGAAGAAGGACTGAATTATCTTATTTTCGGGTTTCTGGCTTTTGTGCTGAACTATGTATTGTATTATGTTTTTGTGTCAATGCTGCATATGAATTACCAGGTAGCAACCGTGTTTTCATGGGTGTTGACGGTAGTTTTTGCTTATTGGACGAATCGTACTTTTGTATTTAAAAGTAAGAATATGAGTGACTCAAGTCTTGCCAAAGAATTTGTGTCCTTTATCGGCGCGAGGATTGCAACGGAAGTGTTGGAAGTTGCGCTCATGTATCTTATGGTAGATATGGCAGGCATGAACCAATACATTGCCAAACTGATAGCGCAGTTTGCTGTGATTGTGACAAATTATTTCTTAAGTAAACTATGGATTTTTAAAGAGAAGTAATAGTGTGAAAAATAAATTTTTCACACGCGAATTTGTGCTTGCGCCCAAATATCGCAGGCTGAGCAAGAATGGGGAATTAATATGACTTCAAAGCGACAGGCAAATTTTGAATTGCTGCGTGTTGTGGCAATGCTTATGATTATAGCCCTTCATTATCTTGTGAAAGGGAATATTGCCATGCCTTATACGGAGAGCCGCGCGGTTGTAAATTATGCGGCTTGGCTGGTGGAGGCTTTCTGTATTGCAGCAGTAAACTGCTATGTCTTATTAACCGGATATTTTCTGGTGGAATCTGAATGGAAGCCGGGGCGTATTGTGTCTCTGCTTTGTCAGGTCCTTTTTTATTCCCTGATTATTCCGGCAGCGATGCTCTGTGTTGGTATGATTTCTCCGGATGAACTGGATTTATATGACTGGATAGGTTTTATTCTGCCGATTGAAACGGAGCATTACTGGTTTGCAACGGCATATCTGTTTCTGTATCTGTTTGCCCCCATATTAGCGCAGGGTGTGAAAAAAATAGAGCGAAAGACTTTGCAGAAAATCATTATCATTCTGCTGCTTTTCTTTTCTGTTGGAAAATCCGTTTTTCCCTTTTTCCTTGTAACAGATTCATATGGATATCATTACGGCTGGTTTTTATGTCTGTTTTTAGTTGCGGCATATCTGCGGTTGTATGGAAACTGGTGGCTGGAGCAGAAAGGGCATGGAATAGCATTGCATGCAGGTATGTGTATCTGCATCTTTTCCATTTCCGCCATAGCAGGAGCGCTTGCTGATAAGGTGGACTCTTTTGCGTATTATGCTGATATGCCTTATACTTATAACCATTTGTTTTGTCTGGCAGCGTCTGTCGGGCTTTTTATGGCGTTTAAAAACATGCGCATAAAAGAGGGCAGGAAAGCGGAACTTATCAGACGTCTTTCTCCTTATACATTTGGCGTATATCTTTTGCATGAGCATATTCTTGTCCGGTATGAATGGCCGGAATGGATGGAGATAGATAAGGTGCGGGGAACGTGGCTGTTTCTGCCGCATATGGCAGTGTGCATCTGTGCAATCTATGCAGTAGGAACACTAATTGATTTTGTGAGAGCATATTTGTTCGAGAGGATCGGAAGAAAATGGAAAAAGTAGGACAATTATACCGAAAATACCGTAATTACATAGAAGACGGACTGTTTATTATTGTTCTTGTTTTTTATCCTCTGTTAAAAATTAATCAGGGACTGGATGTGACAGATACTTCATACAGCCTTGCTAACTTTCAGTATTTTCCGTCAGCAAAGGGGACCTGGATGGTGGCAACTTATCTTGCCAATGTTGTAGGTTGGTTTCTTATGCTGCTTCCGAAAGGGAATACGCTTACTGGGATGTATTTTTATACAGGGTTAATCGTTTCGTTTACGGCGCTTCTTTTTTATTTTGTTTTGCGTAAAAAAATGCCGGCATGGATTGCTTTTGCCGGAGAAATGCTTGCGCTTAGTCTGTGCTGGTCGCCAACGACTGTTTTATATCATTACCTGACTTATTCATTTATGGGAGCGGGTATTTTGCTGTTATACCGGGGGATTTGCACGGAAAGAGAAAAAGTGCGGACACGGTTTATTTTTCTTTTTTTAGCAGGTATTTTTCTGGGAGTGAATATAGCGGTGCGTATGCCCAATGTCGTACAGGCTTCTTTCATTCTGGCGTTATGGTACGCTGCATGGATGAAAAGAGAAAAATTTGTGCGGACGGTAAAGGATACCGGTATCTGCCTGCTTGGATATGTGATTGGTTTTGGCATACCATTTCTTTTTATTTGCAGAAAATATGGTTTGAGTGCTTATCCGAAGATGATACAAACTATGTTTGCCATGACGGATAAAGCAACGGACTATAAACCGACCGCTATGGTAAACACAATGTTCGGCGGTTATGGAAATGGAATATACTGGCTTTCCTTTGCAGGAATTTGTATAGGATTTTTATATTTGATGTATGTTATCAAAAAGAAATTGTTTCCGCAAAAAGGAAAGCGGCTCTATCAGTTTCTGTGTATTCTGGTGTACTGCGTTCTGATTCGCTTTTACTGGGGACGGGGTATGTTCAATTTTGAATATTATTATTATGGCAGTATCGAACAGTGGGCGGTTCTGTTTTTATTGGCTGCGATTGTATGTGCCGTATCTTTGCTTGTCAGTAGAAAGTACGGGATAGAGGGTAAAATTTTGGCGCTTATCGTTTTGATTCAGATATTTGTTACTCCCCTTGGCAGTAATAACGCCCTGTATACGGCGTTCAACAATCTGTTTCTTGCCGCGCCCTTTACATTGTGTGTATGTTACGGATGGTTCGTCAGGACAAAAGGGAAAGAGATTCATTTTCCGTGGAAGAGTATGCTTTCCCTATTGGGACTTATGGTATTTGTGCAAAGTTTTGGATTTCACATGCAGTTTGTTTTTTCGGACGGTATCTGGGGAGAAAAAACAAACACGCTGTTGACAGGAATACCAAAAGCAGAGGGAATTTATACGACCGACTACAATGCGGAAGCTTTTTCGGAGCTGGTGCAGTATGCGAAAAAGCAGCAGTTTGCAGGCAGGGAGGTAATTCTATATGGGGAGATTCCGGGGCTGAGTTATTTTTTGGATATGCCGTCTGCAATCTCTACTTGCTGGCCGGATCTGGATTCTTACAGGATGGCGGAATTTGAACAGGATATGCAGGAAATAGAGCAGTCGATAGAAACGGAAAGACCGGTAGTTATGGCAGCGTCCGCTATTGCTGCTTATAAGGGAGAGGACGCCGAGGCTTATGCGTGGTTTGGTGTCGATGAAGAAAAGTATGATGAAGATGAGAAATTACAAATTCTACTGCAATTTTTAGAGGACTACGGTTATGAAGAAACTTTCTGTAATATGCGTTATGCTGTTTATGAATAGGTGTCATTGCAATGCGGTAGTATTTTGTGATAGAATAATGTGAAAAATGAGATTTTTTGAAGAGAGGAAAGAGGATTCCATGATAAATTTTAATGTTCCGCCCTTTACAGGGAAAGAGATGGATTATATCAAGGAAGCGGTCGATAATCAGAAAATATGCGGCGACGGCGGCTTTACGAAAAAGTGTAATAAGTGGATTGAAGAGAAGACAGGAACGGCAGCTTGTCTGCTTACCACATCCTGTACTCATGCGACAGAGCTAGCTGCTCTCTTAGCAGACGTAAAAGAGGGTGACGAGGTAATTCTGCCGTCCTACACATTTGTTTCTACGGCTGATGCTTTTGTCCTGCGCGGCGCTACGGCAGTGTTTGTGGACGTCAGACCGGATACGATGAATATTGACGAAACACTGATTGAGGATGCCATTACGGAGCGGACGAAAGTGATTGCCCCGGTGCATTATGCAGGCGTAGGGTGTGAGATGGATACGATTATGGAAATTGCAGACAGACATCATCTGATGGTCGTAGAGGATGCGGCACAGGGAATTATGGCATCCTATAAAGGAAAAGCACTTGGTACATTCGGAGAGTTTGGATGCTTCAGTTTTCATGAAACGAAGAATTTCAGTATGGGTGAAGGCGGAGCGATATTAATCCGTGACGAGAAGTACATTGAAGATGCGGAAATTCTCCGGGAAAAAGGAACAGACCGCAGCAAATATTTCAGGGGACAAGTGGATAAATACCGTTGGCAGAATTATGGTTCTTCCTATCTGCCAAGTGATATGAATGCCGCTTATTTGTATGCACAGTTAGAGTTGGCGGAGGAAATTACAAAGGCAAGAATGGACAGATGGAATCAATATAAAGAACTGCTTATGCCGCTTGCGGAAGACGGCAGGATTGAACTGCCCTATATTCCGGAGCATTGCAGCCACAATGCGCATATGTTTTATATTAAGACAAAGGATTTGGAAGAGAGAACCCGTTTGGATGCTTTCTTAAAAGAAAAAGAGATATTGCCGGCTTCTCATTATGTTCCGCTGCATTCTGCACCGGCAGGATTAAAATTCGGCAGATTCCACGGTGAGGACAAGTATACGACAAAAGAAAGCGAGAGACTTCTCCGCCTGCCGATGTTCTACAAACTGACGGCAGATGAAGTAGAATATATTACGGAACAGGTTAAGGCATTTTACCAATCGGCATAGCGGCAAAGAAAGGTATGTAGTTCATGAAAAGTCACGGGTTATGGGAGAAATATGAGAACTGCATCATAGTGATTTTGACTATTGTAGTCAATCTTGTTTTGCTGAGTATCTGCTTTGATTTTTATTATGATTTAAATGACGATGTCATGATGAAAAATATTATGGCGGGAGTTTATACCGGCACACCGGACGGTCATAATATGCAGACCTTATATATTCTGGGAGCATTTATCAGTCTGTGTTATAAATTATACAGACCCTTTGCATGGTATGGTTTGTTTCTATTGTTTTGTCAGATGGGAAGTCTGTATTTGGTTGGTGTACGGCTGCTGAAGCTTTCCGGGAGTCGTCTTGCAAAAGCAGAGAGTATGTTGCTTGTAAGCGTATTTATATGGGGAATCATACTGCCGCATATGGCAGTGCTGCAATATACATTTACTTGTGCAATGCTTGCGGGGGCGGCGGTTTTTCTGTTTATGACAACACCGAAAGAACTTTCCGTGAAACAGTTTGTCATTTGTAATATTCCGTCGATAGTACTGGTTGTATTAGCCTATCAGCTTCGGACGGAAATGCTTCTGCTTGTCTTTCCGTTTATATGTCTGGCAGGGCTGTTCCGATGGGCGGAAGAAGAGAAGCTTTTTCAAAAAGAGAATTATTACAAATATGGTATCGTTCTTGGCTGTATCCTTGCCGGAATGATTTTTAGCCGGCTAATTGATTTTGCTGCATACGGAAGCAGCGAATGGCAGAAGTTTCTCGTTTTTTTTGAAGAAAGAACGCAGGTGTATGATTTTCACCCGGATATTATCACGAGCGGGGAGCATAAAGAGTTTTTGGCTTCTATCGGATTAAGCGACATGGAGCAGGAGCTGCTTGTAAATTATAATTTCGGATTGTCTGAGAAAATCGACGAAGAGCTTCTTTTCGAGATTGCAGCATATGCCTCGGCGGATACCGACTATTTTTCAGATATACCAAAGCTTTGCAAATTTTATATTTATCGTACACTGCATGAGACGGATGCACCATATAACAGGCTGGTTGTTTTTGGTTATTTGTGTCTTGCATTTATTAGTGTCTATACGATATGTACGGATAGAACAAACAAAAAGACAATATCCGTTTGGTGGAAGCTGCTTTTGCTTGGTTTTGTGAGAACAGGTCTGTGGATGTTTATTTTGATAAGAGGCCGTGACCCGGAGCGTATTACGCATTCCTTATATCTTGTTGAGGCGATGGTATTGGCAGGGATGCTTGGCCAAAATATTTCTTTCAAAAAAACCAGAGCAGCGGTTATTGCCGCATTGTGCGGACTGCTATGCGTATGCTATCTGCCGCATCAGTTGACGAGTGTGTTTGCGGAGCAGGAAAGAAGAGAAGAAGTGAACCGGGATAATGCGGCGATTGCGCAGTATTGCAGAGAGCATCCGGACAGTTTTTATTTCGAGGACGTTTATTCTACAGTGGGATTTTCCGAGAAAATTTTTAAGGATGTGGATAATTCCCTTGCGAATTATGACATTATGGGCGGGTGGATGTGTAAAAGCCCTCTTTATCGGGAAAAATTAGGAAAATTCGGAATTGTGACAATGGAGGAAGCGCTGCTTTCTAACGACAATGTATATTTTATTATGGAGACGGGAACGCCGGACAGTAGTACGGACTGGCTGCAGGCATACTATCAGGAAAAAGACATTACAGTCAGCATAGAAGCACTGGAGAGTATAGGAGACAGATACAAAGTCTATCGGATAAAAAGAGGAGAATGAAATCATGCAGTTGCAGGCGGACGCCATTTATTTAAGACAGATGCAGATTTCCGATACGGATAACATTATAGCATGGCGGAATAACCCAAGAGTCCGGCACAATTTTATTTATCAGGGGTTGTTTACGGCAGAAGGGCATTTGAACTGGATAAAAACGCAGGTAGAACCCGGACATGTGGTTCAGTTTATTATTTGTGAAAAAGATTCTGACCGTGCGGTAGGAAGTGTATACTTCCGGGATATCGACAGAGAAAGAAAATGTGCTGAATACGGTATTTTCATCGGAGAGGATGACGCCGTCGGCAAAGGCTATGGAACGCAGGCGGCGCGTCTCGCGCTTTCCTATGCTTTTTCCGAGATGCAGCTTGAGTTTGTTTTCCTGCGGGTGTTTGCAGATAATACCGGAGCGAGGAAAAGTTATGAAAGAGCAGGATTTCGTTTGGTGGAGAATAAACAGGATGAAATTGTGACGGAAAAAGAAGTCAGAACAGTTGTTTTTTATATTAAAAATAAGTACGCCGGTACGTAAGATGCCGGGGGAGGCAGATACATGGAACAATTAATTAGTTTTGTAATACCCTGTTACCGTTCCGCTGCGACAATAGAAAAAGTAGTGGAAGAAATCAGCACGACTATGGGGGAATTAAAAAATTACCGTTATGAAATTATTCTGGTAAATGATAATTCTCCGGATGAGACATTTGAAGTTATCCGTAAAATCTGTGCCGCGAGGAAAGATGTCTGCGGGGTCAACCTTGCGAAAAATTTCGGACAGCATTCCGCTCTGATGGCGGGGTTTCACTATGTGCACGGAGATGTGATAGTCTGTCTGGATGATGACGGACAAACGCCTGCCGATGAAGTGGGAAAACTGCTTGCGAAAATAGAGGAGGGGTATGACGCTGTCTATGCGCGGTATGAACATAAAAAGCATTCCGCGTTCCGCAATCTTGGAAGTAAAGTGAATGATTGGATGACTAGAATTATGCTTGGCAAGCCGAAAGATTTGTATCTTTCCAGCTATTTTGCAGTAAAGCGTTTTGTTGTAGATGAGATGATACACTATACCAATCCCTATCCGTATGTAATCGGACTGGTTCTTCGTACATCCAATCAGATTGTAAATGTAGATGTAAATCATAGGGAAAGGTTTTCCGGAACTTCCGGCTATACAATAGGAAAGCTGTTTGCGCTTTGGTTTAACGGTTTTACGGCATTTAGCATTAAACCGCTGCGGATAGCTACGGCGGCAGGAGCGTTTGCCTCTGCGGCAGGATTTCTTTATGGTATTTATACGATTATTAAAAAGCTTGTGAATCCGAATGTGGTGATCGGATTTAGTTCCCTGATGTCGGCAATTATGTTTATAGGAGGCGCATTGATGCTGATGCTCGGCATTATCGGAGAATACATTGGGCGGATTTATATTTCTTTAAATAATTCTCCGCAATACGTGATTAGAGAGTGTATTAATGAAAGAGAATGAATTCAGGATTAGGCTTACATTAAATTTCATAGCATTTATCATTGCTACGGCAGGAACGTTATGCATTCCGCAGATTTTGAATTTAAAGGAGAATACACTGGGATTTACAAACAGTATTTTTTCCGTATTCGTATGGCTTTTGTCTCTTTATGCAGTGAATTTATCTTTGCATACGATTGATTTACGTGATAGAAGAGGATGGAAAATCGCAGGCGTTTTGTCTTTTTTATTTGCGGCGGCAATGCTTTTTGGCGTCAGGTTGGAAGCAGAGGGAAATGTTGATTTTAAAGATTGGAAACTCTGGATTTCTCTGCCTGTTCTGACTTGTTTTTTTACCATTCTGATTCGGAAGTTTTGGAATTTTTTAGGTAATATGGAAGAACGGAAAGAGCGGCTGGCAGCCTATCTTAAAATACCGGAGCCGCCGGCAGCGGTAGTAAAGTATGCGGATATCCTTATGTTTCTTTTTATGTTTTTGTGTTGGTGCCCCGTGCTGCTTGCCGTTTATCCGGGATTTTTTGTTTATGATGCGCAGGAGGAATGGCTGCAGGTGGCATCCAGAACTTTTACAACGCATCATCCGCTTATACATGTGCTGCTTTTGGGCGGCATCATCTGTGCGGTTCATAAAGTAACGGATTCTTATAATCTCGGCATCGCATGTTATATGATCGTACAGATGTTTTTGGCGGCGGGCAGCTTTACTTATCTGCTTGTGTATTTCCGAAAGAAAAAGGTATCAAAAGCGGTTCGTTTTCTAACGATGATTTATTTTGCCTTTTTTCCGGTTATTGTTATGTTTACGTTATGTTCCGCTAAGGATACGATTTTTACACTTGCGCTTCTTATGCTTTTAGTGAGTATGCTGGAAATGGGAATTTCGCCGGATGACTTTTTTACTTCTAAAAAAAGCATGGTATTCTTTGTGTTAGCTGCACTAACGATGTTATTGTTTCGCAAAAACGGCATTTATGCCTTTGTGCTAATGATTCCGGTGCTTTTCATATACCATAAAAAAAACAGAAGGAAAATGGGGGTGCTTTTGTGTATTATATTTGCCGCCTATTTTTTGATAAGCGAGATACTGACTTTTACATTGCAGGCAGAAAATACGGAAAATCAGGAAATACTGACCGTGCCGATACAGCAGCTTGCAAGAACATATAAATTTAACAAGGATGTCTTTTCGCCGGAGGAGACCATGGCATTGCATGAGATACTGCCGGAGGAAGCGCTTTCGCTTTACAATCCGAAACTTTCCGATCCGGTCAAGTATCATTTCCAAAATGCGGCATATGCTGCCGACAAATCGAAATATATAGGTTTGTGGTTAAAAATCGGACTGAAAAAACCGCTTTCTTATGTGAATGCGTGGTTGGTTAATTCTTATGGATTTTGGTATCCTGATACGATAATTGATGTTTATTCAGGCAATACGGTATTCACCTTTACGTATCAGGATAGTTCCTATTTTGGCTATGAAGTGGAAGAACCGGGTGTCAGAGACAGTAAAATTCCATGGCTGGACGAGGCATACCGGAAATTGTCACTGGAAATAGAGCAGGAGAAAATACCGATTCTTTCCATGCTGTATTCACCGGGTGGTATGTTCTGGTGTTTTGCTTATGTGTTCGCTTATATGTTTTATCGAAGAAAGTATCATATTCTGATTCCTTATCTATTAGTGCTGCTTATTTGGCTGACCGTGTTGCTTGGTCCGACATATCTGCCGAGATATGTTTTAATTTTCTGGTTTGGACTGCCGCTTTTTACCGCGGTCATGCTGGAAGAGGAAAAATTTGGTCAAGTTGTAAAATAACTGCAATTATGGTAAACTAAAAGTTAGTGTTTAGAAAATTTATAAAAACAGAAAGCGTTAAATAAACATGAACAAAATTATCAATAGATATCAGGCAGTCTGCGGGGTAACCTGGATTATCATATGCTGTATTGTTATCACGTTATGGCCGCTTCGTCTGATAACTGAAAAGATAGTCTCTGGAAGTAATCAGCAGATTTCCATGCAGTCAGAGGCAATTACAAGCGATTATGTAGTAGAGCAGATGTTTGTTGCCCAATATGATTATTTGCAGAATATCAGGATATATCTGCTGAATGAATCAGCCGGCGAAGAATTTAATTTTGTTATGCGTGATGCGTCGAGAAATGTTTTGATGCAGCAGGTTATTTCTACCGATGATATGGAGGAAATGCCGGGTTTTTGTACCGTACAGGTGAATCAGGAGATGAAAGTCGGAGAGGCATACTATTATCTGATACAGGGCATTTCCACGGATTTTTACGTGGCATATGAAGATACGGAAACCTCCGGAACTATTTATAATGGAACATTATATTACGGAAATGTAGAAGATACGGAACATAATATTATTACGGAGTATGAATATAAAGTTCCTCTTAGAAAGGGCAAAACATTGGTATGTGATGCCCTCCTTGTGCTGTGCGGGTTTGTGATTAGCGCCTGCACCGGAAGATACTATAAAAGACATGCGAACCGTAACCGTCTCTTGACTGTAGAAACGCTTTGGAAGCGGATAGCGACACCGACGGTTATTGCAGCTGCGCTTATATGTCTTATCGCAATATGGCCATGCAAGCTTTTTTCGGAGTTTGCTGAGAACAATATTTTTCTTGCTGTTGGTGTGCTTATTACCGCGGGGATCTTACTGTATGGCATCAATCATACAAGAGAATATAAGAGCCATGATATGGGGCTGTCCATTTTGCGCGACAGATGGACAGACTATTTACAGTCGGTTTTTATGGCGCTTGCAATTCAGGCGGGTGTTCATTATTTGAACGGTTTATACGAGTTGCATCATATGATTGCTTATCGTGAAATGCTTATTTATTTCGGACTTGCCGTTATTATGACATACAAGCGAAAAGAAATTCTCCACATCGCCAATTTGATTTACCTTGTGGCGGCGGCAGCTATTGGATATTTTTATTACCAAAATTATGTGGGAACGCTGGGAACGGAGGAAGAGCTGCGGGTTCTGAAACTGACAGTATGGGCCGGTGTGATTGCGGGCATTGTGATTCTCAACCTGATATTGGCGTTGGTGCATGGGCAATTTCGCAGCATTTTACAAAGAAATGCCGGCAGCTGGTATACGGCAGTTCTGACTTTGTTTTTTGCATTGATTATTATATTTAGAAATACAAGAGGATGGCCAATTTATCTGGTATGCGCCTTTACATTGTATTATCTTCGTATGGCGATCTGGGAGAAAAAAGAGAGACTTTTGCAAAATATATGTAACGGAATCCTGCTTCATTTTCTGGTAATGACAGGCTATTGTCTATTGCATAGACCGTACATGTTTTACCGGTATTACCGATATCCTTTTGTTTTCCATACGGTTACTATATCTGCCGTATATTTGTCATTAGCGGTGTGCGCGGCATTGGTGAAACTTTTGGATGTATATCGCAGACGGCAGAGTATTTCCGCTGTTTGGAAAGAATTGACTGTATTCGGTATTGCCGGTGTATATCTTATTTTTACATTATCAAGAACCGGATATCTGGCAGTGGGCGTGACCGCAGTGATTGTCGTGTCGGTAGTATGTTTGGGAATGAAGAATAAAATAAAATCGCTACTTACGATGGCAGCGTTGCTGCTGGCAGCAGTGGTGGTATGCTTCCCGGCCGTTTTTACGGCGCAGCGTATGATTCCTGCAGTAGTGGCACAGCCGGAGACAATGGAAATTGAAGAACTGCCGGATGAAATTGTGCACGGCAGAGATTTAGATTCCAATTATTATATGACCATTCGGCGTTTTGTTCATGTATTTGAATTAAAAATACTTGGTATTCCGGAAGAAAAATGTATCTTTCAATACACAATTGCAAAAGATGATAGACAGGTAGATAAGATGCTGGTGGCATCAGCGGATTTGTCCGGAGGAGAGATTTCCGCGGAAGAAGCGGAAGGACAGGAAGAGAGCGATGCGGAAGCATATACAAACGGGCGTCTGGATATCTTTGCATTATACTGGGAAAACCGGAATATGACAGGACATGATGAAATGGGTATTACGCTTCCGAACGGAACATTGATTGTCCATGCCCATAATATTTATTTGCAGACGATACATGATTATGGTATTCCGGTAGGTATAGTATTTATTCTGTTTGGATTTTGCACGCTCATACAGGCGGCGCTTTATCAGAAAAGAAGAAAAGCTGACAGGGCGTGTTCTACACTGCCACTCGTACTGTTGCTTTTATTTGCAGTGGCCGGTTTAACGGAATGGATTTTTCACCCATGTTATCCGATTGCGTTCTGTTTACTGGCATCATTGTCGCCGCTTTTGAGTGATATGGGATTTGCCGTAAAACATGCAGATTGAGAAAAGAGAATTACAGATATGGAAAAAAAACGAAAACCGTTTAATGTAAAATTGTTTTACAGAAGAACAGCACTGATCATTTATGATATCATCAGCATTATTTTAGCAAGTTATCTGGCAATTATAATTCGCTACGAGTTTGCCGTGGGAAGAATACCGTCCCATTTCAGACAGCCGATTGACCGGTTTATGCCGATTAATATTTTATTGACATTAGTTATTTTTTATTTCTTTCATTTATATAGCAGCCTGTGGGCATTTGCAGGCGAGACAGAACTGCAGAATATTGTGGTTTCCTGTGTTATTGCAACCATTATGAACGGTATCGGCATGCAGTTTTTTAAAGTATCGGGACAGGCGGTGCCGAGGAGTTATCATTTTCTTTACATGTTTTTGCTGATCAGCTGTATGTTTGCAAGCCGTTTCTCTTATCGTTTCTTCAGAGGACTCAAACATAAGAAGCAAAATAAGAAGAACAAGATTTCCGTCATGGTAATCGGAGCCGGAGAGGCTGCCAATGCCATTATTAAAGAGATTGTAAACAGCAATTTTTCCACGATGGTCATTAAGTGTATTATTGATGATGATAAAGGAAAATGGGGAAGATATATTCAGGGCATCAAAGTTGTGGGCGGACGCGATAAAATTGTAGAATGCGCCGATGTTTACGGTGTAGATGAAATTATTGTGGCAATGCCCTCTGCCTCCAGAACAGAAATTAAAAATATTCTGGAAATCTGTAAAGATACAAATTGTAAACTGCGTTCCCTGCCGGGAATGTATCAGTTAGTAAACGGAGAAGTCAGCATCAGTAAACTTCGTGATATTGAAGTAGAGGATTTGCTTGGAAGAGATCCCATCAGCGTTGACATGGATTCTATTCTCGGATATGTACAAGGGAAAAAGGTTCTTGTTACCGGCGGCGGCGGTTCCATTGGCAGTGAGCTTTGCAGGCAGATTGCGGATCATAAGCCGAAGCAGCTGATTATTATTGATATTTACGAAAACAGCGTATATGATGTGCAGCAGGAGTTAAAAGTAAAACACCCGGAACTGGATTTGGTGGTGTTAATTGCCTCCGTGCGCAATACCAACCGTATGAATTGGATTTTCTCACAGTATCGCCCGGATATTGTTTACCATGCGGCAGCGCATAAGCATGTGCCGTTAATGGAGGACAGCCCGACGGAAGCAGTTAAGAACAATGTCTTTGGTACTTTTAAAACGGCGCAGGCGGCGGCAATGAGCGATGTGAAAAGGTTTGTTATGATATCGACAGATAAGGCGGTCAACCCGACCAATATTATGGGGGCAAGCAAGCGTATCTGTGAAATGATTATCCAGACATTCAATAAGCATTACAACACGGAATTTGTAGCAGTGCGTTTTGGAAATGTATTAGGCAGTAATGGCAGTGTCATTCCGCTTTTTAAAAAGCAGATTGCGGAGGGCGGTCCGGTGACGGTTACTCATCCGGACATCATCCGGTATTTCATGACGATTCCGGAAGCGGTATCGTTGGTATTGCAGGCAGGAGCCTATGCAAAAGGCGGAGAGATTTTCGTTTTGGATATGGGAGAGCCTGTCAGGATTTTGGATTTAGCACAAAATTTGATTCGTCTGTCCGGTTACCGGGTAGACGAGGATATTAAAATAGAATTTACAGGACTTCGTCCGGGTGAAAAGCTATATGAAGAATTGCTGATGGATGAAGAGGGAATGCGGGATACGGCAAATAAGATGATTCATATCGGCAGACCGATAGAGCTGGACGAGCACGAGTTCTTCATGCAGTTAAAAGAATTGAAGGATGAATGTGTCATTGAGAGTTCGGATATCAGACCTTTGATTCAGAAAATTGTACCGACTTATCATTATGAAAACGAATAAAGGAGGATTCCAATGGAGAAAAAAAGAATTTATTTATCATCTCCAACTACGCATGACGAGGAGAAGGCATTTGTCAAAGAAGCGTTTGATACAAATTGGATAGCGCCGCTTGGACCGAATGTCACAGCATTTGAAGAAGAGATGACAGCATATACAAAGGCAGGGCACGCTACGGGTTTATGTTCGGGAACAGCGGCAATTCACCTTGCACTAAAATTGATAGATATTAAGGAAGGGGATATTGTATTCGTATCAGATTTGACTTTTTCGGCAACCTGTAATCCGATTGTTTATGAGAAGGGGACGCCTGTTTTTATAGATGCGGAACCAGATACATGGAATATGTCACCGCAGGCTTTGGAGAGAGCGTTTGAAAAATATCCGAATCCGAAAGCGGTAGTCTGTGCGTATTTGTACGGAACACCGGCTAAAATTGATGAACTGATGGCAATTTGTGAAAAGCATCATGTGCCTTTTATAGAGGATGCGGCGGAATCTCTCAGCAGCACTTATAAGGGAAAGCATACCGGAACTATGGGGAAGTTCGGCATTTATTCTTTTAACGGCAATAAAATTATCACGACTTCGGGCGGCGGCATGTTAGTGTCGGAAGATGAAGAAGCGATTAAAAAAGCGCTCTTTTTAGCGACACAGGCGCGTGATCCAGCAAGACATTATCAGCATTCCGAAATAGGATATAACTATAGGATGAGTAATGTTACCGCAGGTATCGGCAGAGGACAATTACTTCATTTGGAGGAACATAAAGCACGCAAACAGACAATTTATAAGCAGTATCAGGAAGCTTTTTCCGATATTCCGGAAATCACAATGAATCCGTTAAATCCGGATGGAGATGCCAATAACTGGCTATCCTGTATGACGATTGCAGAGGGCTGTAAGGTGACGCCGGATATGGTGATGGATGCGCTTGCAGAGGAAAATATAGAGTCCAGACCGATTTGGAAGCCGATGCATGAACAGCCTGTTTTTGCAGACTGTGATTTCCTTGCACATAATGAGGATGGCAGCAGTGTTGGCAGTGATATTTTTGTAAGAGGCTTATGTCTGCCGAGTGATATTAAGAATACAGATGAGGATATGGAGCTTATTATTAGCAAGATTAGAGCTTGTTTTGGAAAGTAGATTTGAATGACGGGAGGAAGTCTATGATATACGCGAGATATATAAAAAGAATATTGGATATTGTGCTTTCTCTGTCGGCAATTATTATTTTAAGCCCGATTCTGCTCATTTTATATATTCTGGTCAGAGTAAAATTGGGAAGTCCTGTTTTATTTAAGCAGGAGCGTCCGGGCAAGGATGAGAAAATTTTTACGCTGTGTAAATTTCGTACCATGACGGATAAGCGGGATGAACAGGGGGAACTTTTGCCGGATGAAGCCAGACTTACAAAATTCGGGAAGTTACTCCGTTCTACGAGTCTGGATGA
>CAZKOR010000058.1:0-18576 GCA_964554405.1 uncultured Bacteroides sp.
ATAAGAGGAACAAGAAGAAATAAAAATGCCTATCCTGTCTGCTCACAGGATAGGCAGTGTCCGTAAGGATATTCATACCTTTTCGGGAGCATCCACCTTTGGAGTGGGTGCTTTTCTTATGTTTAATATAACATAAGGAGCAGGGAAGTTCAATAATTATTTTCCACCAAACCATTC
The DNA here is from genome assembly GCA_964554405.1 of uncultured Bacteroides sp. Taxonomy (GTDB): domain Bacteria; phylum Bacillota; class Clostridia; order Lachnospirales; family Lachnospiraceae; genus UBA3282. The sequence continues at coordinate 178 of CAZKOR010000058.1, forward strand.
AAATCAATCCATCAATCAATCCCATTATAACACTAAAACAACGTAGGGCATATAGTGAAAACTATGTGCTTTTTTGCGTGGAAAGGAAAATGAATATGTCAGAGAATAACAAAAAGAAAACGCAGGAAGAAAGCAGACCACATCTTGTAAAAACCATAGGAAAAACAACTTATCTTGTAACCTGTCACTTTAGCAAAAAAAGTAAGGAAACATTACAGGACAAGGTAAAACGTATGATTATGAGGGATATTCAGGACGGAAATTATTAAAATACGCCGATATAGCAGATATCATTTCCTGTCATTGGGATTCTCCTCCATTTATTTTTGTCTCCGGTATTCATTCGGAGTCATTCCATATTTTTTCTTAAATATTGTATAAAAGTGTGTTTTATTGGAAAAGCACAAATGATTCATGATGTCGGCTATGGATTCGTCTGTGTTAGCCAGATAGTATTCTGCTTTTTTCATGCAAAAAAGCATTCCATAATCAAATAGGCACAAGCCGGTATATTTATTGATAATTCTGTTTAAGTAATTACCGCTGTAGTTAAGGGACATTTCTAAGTCGGAACGGGAAATGCGACCGTCATTTTCCTCCAATAGATGGCTGATGCGGGAAAATAGTAAAAAGTCGCTATCTTTGCTTAATTCTATAAGAGTGCAATGATAATTGTCAGGCGATGACAAGTATTTAAGTAACTGACATATTGTTGCCTTTACCTGATAAGATGAACCAAAATCAGGAAAGAGCATAGTCTGTATCAGATTATCAGCATATGAGTGCAAGGTATTGTCACTTGCCTGATTCTGATAGGTAGGTATGAAATCAAGATAAGTTTTTTTACCCGGCGATTTAATGTCCTCAGATATAAATTGATATAGTATACTCTGTGTCATTTTCTTCTCTACACTGAAATATGACGATTGAATAGATGCAAACAATTCTTCTATAAATGAAACGGACAGACCGATAAATAAAATTCGCGCGGAAGAACTGAAAGTTTCTATATGACAGAGGCTTCTATTAATTAAACAGACAGAACCGGTATTGTACAGATAATTTTTATTCTCTATACGTTGAATGACAGTTCCCTCTAAAATAAGCATAATTTCAAAAAAATCATGAAAATGCGGTGCAGATTCCTGAAAACGATAATTGTGAAGCTTCATGCTTTCCTGCATAAAATGTGAGTTATCTTCGGAGAGTGTAATGGTATTAAGATAATCTTCCGGTTCGGTGCCGCTACAGATCTGATAGGTCACCTGAAATGGTGTGGTTATCTGATAAAAAGAACTGATGTTGCTTTTTATGTTATATATCTCAAAGGAAGCATTCTGTTTATCTTCATAATAATAAGGTGCATTTGCTACAGCGGTTGACATTTTTAGTGGCATGTTCTTTCCTCCTTTGCAATATAAGGTTAAGGCTTCTATAAAAATATTAACATATCTAAAGTTGTAATTACAGTAAAAATGACAGTCATGCACAAATATGATACCGATTCAGGCTTTCAAGTCCTATTCTGACATTGTTCGCACCAGTCGGTAAGTCTAAAATTATATTTGTAAAATGATAATTGTCAAATTGATTATCAGGAAATGATATAGCGCTATATCAAATAATAATTTTCAATGGGCAGAATCAGGTGAAGGAGGATATGGATTGAAAAATAATATGGTACTGGGTGCAGATTTGGGTTGGGTCAGTCAGCTGGAATCACGTGGAATCAGATGGATTGATGATGAAGGAAATCCGATTGACCCGCTGCAGGCAGTAAAAAATATGGGAGCAAATACGGTGAGACTGCGTGTGTTTGTGAACCCGCCGAAAGAAGCGTTTTGGCAGAAGAAAGATGGAACGGTGTGTATGCTTGGTTTCGCAGATGCGGACAGTGTTCTGGATATGTCCAAAAGAGTCAAAGCGGCGGAATTGCAATTAATGATAGACTTTCATTATAGTGACCATTTCGCTGACCCACAATATCAGGATATCCCTGACGAGTGGAAAGGGGATAGTGCAGAAGAATTGCGGGAGCGGGTATATGCTCATACAAAAGAAGTATTGACATTGCTTACGGGCAATGAAATAGCGCCGGAATGGGTTCAGGTGGGTAATGAGATTAATCCCGGTATTCTGCTTCCTTATGGCAGCCGAAAAGAGAATCCGGAGAATCTAGTAAGTTTTCTGAATGCAGGATATGATGCAGTCAAAGAGTGTTGTCCAGTCTGTAAAGTTATTACACATATTACGGCACTGCACGAACCGAAATACTGTGTGCCGTTTTGGGAGAGCTTTTTTGGATTAGGCGGTAAAACAGATGTTATGGGATTTTCTCATTATCCGTATTGGTTTAAAACGGAACAGAGTACGGAATTTCTGTTACAGCATTTGACGGGATATGAGGAACGATATCACAAACCTATCATGATATGTGAGGTAGGAGGACCGGAAGATCAGGAGGAAGTAACATATGAATTAATTATGAATACCATTAAGGCGGTTGAACAGCTTCCGAATGATAGCGGACTGGGAGTCGTTTATTGGGAGCCGGAAGTAGGCGCCGCGCTTCTGCCGGATAAGTATCCGCTCGGAGCGGCAAGAGTGATTGACGAACATACGTTGCAATTCACAAAGGCACTGAGTGCCTATAAGGATTATATGTAAAAAACAATAGTAAATCGAAAAATTATAGGAGGGTACGAAATGAGAAAAAGACTAATGGCAATGGTTGTGAGCACTATTCTGACGGCTTCTTTGTTAATCGGATGCGGCAGCGGAAATGCGCAGGGAAATGCTCAGAATACAGAACAGGGAACGGAACAAACAAAAGAGCAGGCGGAGACAAATGCCGTAAATGAGCAGCAGGAGTCAGCAGAAAGTGTTTCTTCTGAGGAAGAGGTTACACTGACGGTGTGGTGCTGGGATCCCGCTTATAATATCAATGCATTGAAAATTGCAGAATCCATCTATCAGCAGGAGCATCCTAATTTTCATTTAGAAATTATAGAGACGAATGCTGAAGATATTAATACAAAGATGGCTACAGCGACCACTTCCGGTCAACTGGATGTTCTTCCGGATATCATGTTGTTTGATGATGGCGGTTTCCAGAGAAACGTTGTAAGTTATCCTGAGGTTTTTCTGGATTTGACAAGTTATGGGTTTAATTATGATGAGTTTTCACCGGGCAAGGTAGGATTCTCTACTGTGGATGGAAAAAATTATGGTATTCCGTTCGACAGTGGTACGGCAATCGCATGTTACCGGACGGATATTCTGGAACAGGCAGGATATACAATTGATGATTTCACCGATATTACATGGAGTGAATGGATTGAAAAAGCGAAAGTCGTATTAGATAAGACAGGCTGCCCTTTGTTAAACGGATTGAGTGCTTATAACCAGATTACCATTATGATGCAGTCAGCGGGAGGTTCTTTCTTTACCAATGATGGAGAACCAAATCTTGCGGACAATGACATTGTGAAAAAAGTTGTTGAGACTTATGCGGAAATGGTGAAAACAGGGGTATATACGGAGGAGACCGGTTGGGATACTTATATCGGCGGTATGAATACAGGAAGAATAGCCGGCGCAATGAATGGGTGCTGGATTATGGCATCTGTAGAAGCGGCAGAAGACCAAAGTGGATTATGGGAGATTACAAATCTGCCAAAACTTGATGATATTGCGTCTGCAACAAATTATGCCAGTCAGGGAGGGTCAAGTTGGGCAATTACAACACAATGCGCAAATCCGGAAGTGGCAGTAGACTTCTTTAAAATGACTTTTGGAGGAAGTAAAGAGTTATATGATAAGATTTTAGATACAGGCGCAATTTCCACATGGATTCCGGCTGCGGATAGTGAAAAGTATGAAATACCTGTGGAATTCTTTAATAATCAACCGGTATTCTCAATGATTACTGCTTACTCTGAATTTGTTCCGGAATGTTATGTAGGTGTTTACTTCCAGAATGCCCGGAGCGACGTAGTCAATGCGATAACGAATGTAATATACTCAAATGCAGATATCGACAGCGAGTTGAAAACGGCGCAGGAAACTTTAATCTTTGAAATGGAACAGAAATAAAGCTGACAATGTAAAAGATATACGGCAGTATGTAGAAATGAGGAACTATATGAATAAATTAAGTGTAAAACAAAGGCAGAATTTAATAGGCTGGGTATTTTTAACCCCAGCCGCCATTTTGTTGATTGTATTAAATTTCGTGCCATTGGTTCAAGCATTCTTTCTGTCACTTCAGACAGGAAGAGGAAGCAATATGGAATGGACCGGTTTCAGCAATTACGCCAGAATGTTTCGTGATCCTAATTTTATACAAACGGTGAAAACAACAATGTTATATATGGTCGTGACTGTTCCGCTTATGATTATTATAGGAATTATTCTTGCAGTGTTGTTAAATGATCCGATGTTAAAATTAAAAGGAATATACCGGACATGTATTTTTCTTCCTGCGGCTGTATCGTTAGTAGCGTCAGCGATAATTTTCCGGTCGCTTTTTGCAATGGATGGACTTGTCAATGCAGTTTTACTTAAAGTTGGTATTCTGCATACTGCATATAACTTTTTGAACCAGCCAAAGAGTGCAAGGGCGATACTTATGATTATGCGAGTGTGGCGTTGGATTGGATATCAGATGATTTTTTTCCTTGCAGGTTTGCAGAATATAGATGATTCATTGTACGAAGCGGCAAGGATTGACGGTGCAACAAAATTGCAGTGCTTTTTTAAGATTACGCTGCCGTTGTTAAAACCGATGATTCTGTTTACAACTGTTATGTGTCTAAATGCGGCATTGCAGGTTTATGATGAATCCGTTAATCTGACAGGCGGCGGACCGGGAACTACAAGTATGGCTCTGGCGCATTATATCTATAATACCTCTTTTGTCAATGTACCTAATTTCGGATATTCCTGCGCAATGTCTATGGGAATACTGGTCTTTGTGGCGGTTATGACACTTATACAGATGAAAGTAGGTGATACGCGTGAATAAAAAGACATTAAAACTTTTAAAGAGACTGCCGAAAAATATTGTTTTGTCACTGATTTCACTAATCTGCGTATTTCCATTGTTCTGGGTAATCATTGCGGCAACAAACAAAAGTGTTGATGTGCTTCGTGGAACGCTTCTCCCTGGTATGTGGCTGGGGGAAAATTGGAAAACGCTTGTCACTTCCTACAATATTGCTCCGGCACTTATTAATTCCGTTAAATATTCGGTGGTGACGACTTTTGCGTCTCTGGTGGTATCGTCCATTGCGGGATATGGATTTGAGGTATATCACGACCGGGGTAAGGATTCACTCTTTAAGCTATTAATGCTGACGATGATGATTCCGTTTACGGCGACTATGATTCCGCTCTATCGGATGTATGCTAAACTGCATTTATTAGATACGACGCTTGGCTTTATTCTGCCGGCGGTGTCAGCGGTATTTCTGATTATGCTTTTTCGTCAGAACAGCCGGGCGTTTCCAATGGAGATTATTGAAGCAGCGAGAATTGACGGGGAGAGCGAACTCGGAATTTTCTTTAAAATGTATGTTCCTACTATGAGACCGACTTATGCTGCCGGAATGACAATTACTTTTATGAATGCATGGAATAACTATATGTGGGCGAAGTTAATTATGTCCAATGACGAGACTCAGACTTTTCCGATGTTGATTTCTAATATGACATCAGGGCATTATACGGATTATGGGCAGCTAATGCTAGCGGTGCTTATATCAACGCTTCCGACAATTGTTGTATTCTTTGCACTTCAGAAGAGCTTTGTACAGGGAATGACAGGAGCAGTCAAGGGATAGCTGTAAATCGAGTGCGTTGGCACTCGATTTTTTACGCCAAAAACTCCTTCAACAGCGTTTCCAGCTCCTTCGCCTCCGTATGCGAAAGCACAGAACCTTCCTGTTTATCCTGCTTGTCCGCATTCGCTGATATTTCCGGCGCCGCTTTTTCTTCTTTGTTCGCATCTGTTCCTTCGACAAGCTTCAAATCCAGAGAAGTCTGCTCTAAACGGTTTGCCAGATGATTTTCCAGATAATCGATTAGATTTGTGCGTAAAATTTTTGTTTTGCCGGAGATATCCACTAATGAGGAAATTGCAAAATAGCAGTATAATCCTAAAAAGCTGATGATATAATAAGGAATAACATATATCACCGATTCGCCCAGAACAATGCCTTTACAGGCACCGATTCCGGAAATAAGAACCGACAACAGGACAAGCTGCCCGGAAAGGTGTTTTAATGTTGCAAGCGAGATACCGTTTACTTTTATTTTGTTCATATACTTGTCCACAAAGACGGGAATATTGGAAATACCCTCATGAAGTTTACTGCAGCTTGAAAATTTTAATTTTAGCTGTTGTAAGGATTTATTGGGCGTAGAGGACATATTTTCCGTTTCCCGGATGAGTTTATGGCATAGCACACCCATGCTGATTTGGCATATGATACTTAAAGATAATAAAATCAGGGTAGGAATCATAAATTCCGGATGCTGAAATAAAATTTGCAACATATAAACACTTCCTTTAAACACTCTCTTTTTTAAATTCTATTATAAGTAGGATGGAAAAGAATCTCAATCATTCAGGGCATGTAAGGCATCAGCAAATTTTTCTTTTTTTATCATAAAAAGTGTTAGAAAATGTAAGATTTGGGTGATTTTGGTTGCTTAGGACTGGAAACTATGGCGAATTTGTGATATAGTGGGGACAATGGTTCGTAATGTAATTATCCAGGAGGTAAAGGCTATGATATATAAACCACAGGGAGTATGTTCTAACGCAATTAATATTGAAGTAAAAGACGGTGTTATCAAATATGTTGAGTTTACAGGTGGATGTAATGGTAATTTACAGGGAATATCCAGTCTTGTCAAGGATATGAAAGTAGAAGACGCTATCCGCAAACTGAAGGGGATAAAATGCGGTTTTAAAAATACATCCTGCCCGGACCAGCTGGCATGTGCATTGGAACAAATAGCAGAAGGCGCAAATTAATTTCGGCAAATCTGTCTGTTTAGGAGGTTTTTCTTGCATGGCTAAGAAAATCGTATTAACCGGCGGCGGCACTGCCGGACACGTAACGCCCAATATTGCTTTAATTCCTAAATTAAAAGCATTGGGTTATGAAATTGCTTATATGGGTTCCTATGATGGAATAGAGAAAAAGTTGATTGAGGACTTTGACATTCCCTATTATGGAATCGCAACAGGCAAATTTCGCAGATATTTTGACCCGAAAAATTTTTCGGATCCATTTCGAGTATTAAAGGGAATGGCAGAGGCAAAAAAATATTTAAAAGAAATAAAACCGGATGTTGTTTTTTCCAAAGGCGGTTTTGTCAGCGTACCGGTTGTCCGGGCGGCAGCTTCTTTGAAGATTCCGTGTATTGTGCATGAGTCGGACATGACGCCGGGGCTTGCCAATAAACTTTGTATCCCGGCAGCGAAAAAAGTATGCTGTAATTTTCCGGAAACTTTTAAGCTTCTGCCTGCGGATAAGGCGATTTTAACAGGTTCTCCGATTCGGGAAGAATTGTTAAAAGGAAATAAGGAGGCGGCTTACCGGTTATGCGGGTTTGATGCTTCCAAACCCGTTATTATGGTAATCGGCGGAAGCCTTGGTTCAGCGGCAATCAATCAGGCTGTCAGAGACGCCCTGCCGGAACTTTTGGAAGATTTCCAGATTGTTCATATATGCGGAAAAGAAAAGATGGATAATCTTCTTTTGACAACTAAAGGATATAAGCAGTTTGAATATATTAAATCAGAGTTAAAAGATATTTTTGCGATGGCGGATATTGTTATTTCCAGAGCAGGAGCAAACGCAATTAATGAACTGCTTGCGTTGAAAAAGCCAAATCTCTTGATTCCGTTGCCATCCGCAAGCAGCCGCGGCGACCAGATTCTTAATGCCCAATCTTTTGAGGCGCAGGGCTTTAGTATTGTAGTAGACGAAGATGACCTGACAACGAAGCTGTTAGTGGAAAAAGTGCAGGAGCTTTACTTTACAAGACTCACCTATATTGACGCAATGGGAAAAAGTTCGCAAAGAGATGCAATCACCACTATTATATCAGTTATTGAAGATGTGGCGTCAGGGAGCACAGGCAAGTAATTTTAAATCTTGATTGGGAAGCGGGGACGACCATATGGCAAATGAAGAATATGTTTTAACAGAAGAACAAATGAGAAAAAGAGCGGCAAAGGGTTATTTCGTAAGAGATTTGGAAAAAGACCGTGTGTATTGTCCGACAGGAGAAATCTTGAGAAGAAAAGCAGTTAAGAAAAGCGGTGAGGTGCGCTATGCCAATAAAATGGCATGTAAGCAGTGCGAGTATAGAGAAAAGTGCACAAGGTCACCGTGGAAAGAAGTTGACTTTCCGGACAAGGTAAAAGAAGCAAGGAATTTAAACTGGTTAAAAGCGGAAGAGGAAGCCGCAAAAGCAAGAAAATAAATCGGGTGCGCCTGCACCCGATTTATTTATTCACCTTCCTGTAATCTTTCAACGATACTCCGTTTTTTAATTTTCCGCCATGCGAAAAGCGGCGTAAGCGCGGCTACCAGTAAGAGTAACGGCAGCATGATAAAAAACGGAATTATCTGAAACTGATAGTTGAAAAAGGCGATTACATCGTTTAATGCGTTTAGGAAAAGCCAGGACAAAAGGCTTCCGAAAACAAAACTGATGATAAAGGCAACGGCAACATAGCTTATGCCTTCACAAATTAACACCTTTTGTAACTGAGCCTGTGTCATGCCGATACTTTGCAGCATGGCGAATTCCCGTCTTCTGGAAATGATTTCCGTTGTAATCGCATTAATAAAGTTCAGGATACCGATTAAGGCAACCACTGCGGCAAGCGTAATACCAACAATGGCAACGACCATTGTCATATTCTCAAATTCTTTCCGTAACATATCTAAGGATACATAACCCATCGCTGCATGGCTGTCGGAATATTCTTCTATCGCTTTAGCAAATGCCTCCTGCTTGCTGTCCTCTATTTGATAAGATACGGAGAAACATCCTGTCAATGTCAGGTCAGTATTGTCAAATGTTAATTCTGACAACGGCAGGACAGCATCACACTTATTGGAACCATAGAAGTGTATATTCATACTTCCCGGAATATCAACAATAGCCATAACTTCGTATTCTTTTGTAGTAGGATTTTCATAACGGAGACCGGCAAATTCTCCGGCATCGTCTATAATCTCATATTGTTCGGAATCCTCTGTAAAGAAGTCTATGCTTACTTTATCTCCCGGTTGGTAAACATGCTCATTCGCCGGGATATACTCGTCATTGCCATTTATCCGTGTCAGCAGGATATAATCGCCGCTCATAAATTTATCAATGTCCAGACTGCCCTCCAATACGGTCAAATAGGAGAGAAGTTCTTCGCTATAGCCGTAAACGGTGTCGCCCAGTTCTTCTTCACCCTGAAGCATTTTATCCGGATTTGCATATTTAGTGCGTTGTAACTTATCTTCCGCGTCCAGTTTCCGTAATTGTTCCAACGCTTTCTCATCCAGCTTCAAAAAACAAAGCAATCGGTACCATGTTTCCGACCTGCTTTCAATGCCCTCCTGACTATCCGCCAGAGCAAGAAATTCCGGATCGATGCTAAAATCACCGTTTATGGGAGAAGCGGTCGTGAAATTAACATTTCCAAGCTGAAAATCCCCCGCGAGCCGTCCTTCCAGATAGGAGTCTATTTGGAAACTTTGTACGGCAGTTACGATAACAGCTAACAGGATAATACTGAAAGAAATCGCGCTTATCACGACTGTGGTAGTGCGTTTGTTTCGCCCGAGGTTGGATAACGCCATGGAAACAGCGCTGAAGCGGCTGCTTTTTTTCTTCTTTTTGGAAGTGCCTTTTCCTTTTTTACTTATTTTATTTACTTCCGTATATTTCACTGCCTCTATCGGAGAAACACTTCCCGCAATTTTCCCCGGTTTTCTACAGCTTAAAAAAACGGTCAGTCCGCAAAAGATTACGCTGAATACAGGAATCCAGATGTTAAAGCGCAGGGACACGGAAGCTCCCAAGAAATCTCCAACACTTGATACAAGCGGCAGAGCTAATTTACCGATACAAAAGCCGATGAGAATGCCGACAGGAATGCCAATTGCAGACAAGATGGCAGCCTGACGCAGTAAAAGTCTGCGAATCTGCTTTTTCGTTGTACCGATTGTTTTTAATAATCCGTAAAACCTGATATCGTTTATAACAGAAATCTGAAAAATATTATAAATAATCAGATAACCCGTTATCAAAATAACTGCAATCGCGCTTAAAAGGATAATAGCAGTAACTGCGTCAACCGATTCCACGCGGTTTCCCATATATGCCCAGTTCACACCGTAACTTAACTCAGTGCCCGGTTCATATCCGGCATTTTGGATGACTGTCCGGATTTTATCTTCCAGATTGGAAGCATTTTTGAAAAAAATATTGACGGCATATAGTCCTATGTTTTTATCCTCTATGTGTTCCTCTGCCCAAGCGATAAAATCTTCCTCGGTCAGAGAGCCTTTTAATTTCGTCCAGTAGCTTTCCGACAGGAATAATTCACTGGCATGTGAAATATAGTCGCCCTGATACCAGCCGCTTACAATAAATTCTTCTTCTATGGTCTCTCCTCTGAAAGTAAAGGTGATAGGAATTTTTTCACCCAGCGCATAGGGAAGATGCAGTTCATCGAAAATAAAGGTATCTACAATAATTTCGTTTTCCGCGGCGGGAAGGTGTCCTTCCTCCAATGTAATAAACATATTATCTAATGTTTTTTCATCAGGAACATAGCGGAGTTCCGCCTGCCGTTTCACAATGTTTTGTGCCATGCCGATAAGGATATTGTAGTAGCTTTCCTTTACCATCGGGTCGGCGGCGACTTTCTCATATTGCTCTTTTGTTACCGCTTTTAATCCCACATGTGCTCTCGTGCCGACTTCCCGCATCGTGCTCTCCTGCATCATCTGCATGATGCCGCTTGTTAAGGAAAAGACAGCAGTAAAAAGGATTCCCGTCAATATAATCGCTACGATGGCAAAAATATTTCTCATGCGGTTATTTTGCAGACTCCGGCGGGAGAGTTTGCGGATAGAGGCGCCGTTATTATTTTTCATGTAAGACACCTCCCTGCTTATGGTCGTCTATAATCTTTCCGTCTTCGATATGGATGACTCTGTCGCAAAGCTGTGCTAATGCTTCATTATGTGTAATCATGACGATGGTTTGGTGAAACTGTTCCCCGGTCAGTTTCAGAAGTCCCAATACTTCCTGCGTTGTCTTACTGTCGAGATTTCCGGTCGGCTCATCAGCAAGAATAATGGCAGGTTTTGTGGCAAGCGCACGAGCGATGGCAACGCGCTGCTGCTGTCCGCCAGAGAGCTGTCCCGGAAGATTATCCAGTTTGCTTTGCAGCCCAAGCATTTTAATAATGTCATCTACAAATTTTTTATCTACCGTTCTTCCGTCCAGTTCAAGCGGCAGAACGATATTTTCATAGACGCTTAAAATCGGAACCAGATTAAAACTTTGGAAAATAAAACCAATCTGTCTTCTCCGGAAAATGGTTAAGTCATTTTCGTTCAAATCAAAAATCTTTTTTCCCGCGACGGTTACAGAACCGCTTGTCGCGTAGTCAAGCCCGCCTAACATATGAAGCATTGTGGACTTACCGGAGCCGGAAGTACCAACAACAGCGGCAAATTCCCCTTCTTCTACACGTAAATTTACGCCGTCCAGCGCTTTCACCTGCGTATCGCCGGAGCCGTAATATTTTTTTAGTTCTTTTGTTTCCAGTATACTCATAAAAAATTCAGTCCTCTCTTTCCCGTATTTTCTCTTATACGGGTTTATTCTAACAAATACTTCTTACAGAGCGCTGACAAAAAGAGATAGAAGATATGACAATTTTGTAAGAACTTGTTCTGGTTTCTTATTTCCATTACTTTCCTTTACAGTTGATATACTATTGTAAAATAGTAAAGAAAATGCTAAATTTATTATAGCAAAAGAGAAAGGTATGTTAGTTACGTTATGGGGGAAAATATTAAGCAAAAATTTATACAGGCTGTACAAAGAAACGGCGCTTCTGTAAAATGGGTTATTTTAGCAGTTGCCTCCGGTGTTGTTATCGGGGGAATCGGCACACTTTTCCATCGTTGTTTATCTATTGTAACACAGACGCGCGCAGAGTATCCATATATCATATGGCTGCTTCCGTTTGGCGGACTTCTTATCGTAGGTGCATATCGTTTGCTGCGTAATGAAAATGATGCAGGAACAAATCTGGTTATTTCTTCGATTCATTCCGGAGACGAACTGCCTGCACGTCAGGCACCGCTTATTTTTCTTTCTACATTGATTACACACTTGTGCGGAGGTTCGGCAGGACGCGAGGGCGCGGCACTGCAGATCGGCGGCAGCATCGGAAATAAAATCGGTGAACTGTTCCGGCTGGATGAGAAGGACAGGCATATTATGACAATGTGCGGTATGAGCGCAGCCTTTTCAGCGTTATTCGGAACGCCGATGGCAGCAGCTGTTTTTTCTCTGGAAGTGGTGAGTGTCGGCGTTATGTATTATGCGGCGTTGGTTCCCTGCGCGATTGCGGCTTTGGCGGCACATGGCGTTGCTGTTTATTTCGGAACGCCGGAAGAGGTGTTTCCGTTAAAAGAACTGCCGTCCTTTACCATCAGCGCGGCGGTAAAGACTTCTATTCTTGCCGTATTATGTGCGTTTGTCAGTATTTTATTCTGTGTTCTGCTGCATCAGGCAGCGCATCTTTATAAGAGATTTTTCAAGAATACCTATATCAGAATTTTCGTAGGCGGCTGTATTGTGATTGCATTGACGTTTTTGGTAGGCGACCAGAGATATAACGGTTCCGGTATGGCTTTGATTGATGAGTGTATGGAGGGCAGTGTCAGACCGGAGATGTTTCTTATGAAAATACTGTTTACGGCGGTAACGTTAGGCGCAGGATATAAGGGCGGCGAGATTGTGCCCTCATTTTGTATCGGCGCAACATTCGGCTGTCTGTTTGGCAATATAATCGGATTTTCCCCCGCACTTTGTACGGCAGTCGGTATGGGAGCGGTATTCTGTGGAGTAACAAACTGTCCGATTTCATCGCTTCTTATTTGTTTTGAACTGTTCGGATACGACGGAATGCCATATTTTCTGCTGGCAGTGGCGTTTAGCTACATGTTTTCCGGATATTACGGCTTATACCATAGTCAGAAAATCATGTATTCAAAATATAAGACAATTTTTATTAATAGGAAAGCGGAGTAGAATTTAACAGAAACAGTGAAAAACTGCTCCCCTGACCGAGTTTGGAGGCTACAGTAATGTAGCCTTTTTCACATTGTAAAATAAGCTGCGCCAGATATAAACCGAGACCGTTTCCCTCCTGCTGTTCCACGCTCTTTCCACGATAAAAACGTTTAAAGATATTGTTATATTCACTTTCGGGAATGCCGATGCCCTCATCGGAAATGGTAATTCTTGTATAAATATCCAGTCTGGAAATCGCTATTCTAATATGGCTGTTTTCCGGGGAGTATTTGATTGCATTTTCTAAAATATTGGACATGGCTTCCGCTGTCCATTTCGGATTGTGGTAGAGCGGGAAATCCTGAAATACATCTGCCGATAACTGAATTCTTTTTGCGGCAGCCTGCGCATAGACAGCGTCAAGCGAGCGGGCAATCGTTTCCTTGATGCCCGTATTTTCGGCATGAAATTGGATGATGCCGTTTTCCAGCCGGGAAGCTTTTAAAAGGTCTTTCATTAACCAGCTCATTTTGTCCGCCTGGGCTTTGGTATGCTCAAGAAACTCTGTCTGCTTTTCCTGCGAAAGAGTGTTATTCTGCAATAATTCCATATTCATGATAATGTTTGCCAAAGGTGTCTTTAGCTGGTGGGAAAGGTCGGAAATCAGTTCCGTGACCTGATTTTTTTCTTTGACTGCCTGTTTTTCCTTAAAATAGGCGTTACTTAAAATGCGGCGAAGCTGACTTGCGATTTTAGATTCCCTTGTTTCATAATACTCCTGATAGTATGCGTCATTCGGGTCTCTTGTCCAGAAGCTGTCCAGTATGTTATCCAGTTTTTTCCACTGTAGCAGAAAATAGACTGTAACCGTAATAAGGGCGGCAATGCAGAGCAAAAGAGCGAGAGAAAGTATGATAATGATAGTGTTCTGTGTCATGGATTTTCCTCCCATAAATATCCAATTCCCTGAATGGTGCGGATGTAGTTTCCGCCCAGTTTCTTGCGCAGACGGCTGATATTGACAGAAAGCGTGTTTTCTTCCACAAAATTACCATCCACGTCCCATACGTGCTGTAATATCTGCTCTTTTAAAAGCGCCTGGTTTTTATGTTCCAGAAAATATTGAAGCAGACGAAACTCCGTTATGCTTAAAATGATTTCCTCATCTTCGCAGAAAGCGCGGAATGTGCTTGTATCTATAGATATTTTACCGGATTTAATGATATGCTCCGTTTCGTTTTCAGAGTACTTGCGTCGTATCATATTTTGCAGTCTGATTTTTAAAACGGAAATGGAAAAAGGCTTCGTCATATAATCGTCCGCTCCGCTCGAAAGCCCCATAATTTCATCCACTTCCATATCCCGCGCGGTCAGCATTAATAACGGGGTTTTTGATTTTTCCCCGGGAAGTTTCCGTATTTTTTTACAAAAATCAATACCGTCTCCATCCGGCAGATTTAAATCCAGTATGACGGCGTCAGGCGATTCTTCCTCAAAAAGAGTATAGCCCTCTTTCAGTGTCTGTGCACACAGCGTTTGATAACCGTCCTGCTCTAAAGCGAAAGAAATGCCGCGGTTCAGTCCGGTGTCGTCTTCGATGATTAATATTTTCATAGAGAATCCTTTCCTGACTTCAAGCTGTCATCCTTATTACTTTTGTTTTTAATTTCCATCCAATTTTCAGGGAATCCCATATATTTGTATAATTGGTTTCTTTGTATTCTTTTTGTATCTTTAAGTAATTTTTGTATTAATCTACTTAATTCTCCTACAAATAATTCAAAGTCATTTTCATTTAATAGATATTTTAAAACAATAATTACGGCAAATAAATCATTCTTTCCTTTCTTATATTGTTCTTTTCCTTTTGGAATTTCTAAAGATGCATGAATATATGTATCGTCTATGGTTCCCTTTTTATATTTATAATCAAACAGTCTCTCGTTATGAGCGCATACGTTTCTGACGCGAGCTAATAAATCCAGCATTTGCACAAGCATACTCTCATGTACATATGTAAATTCTTTGCTAACATTGTACTGAATATTCTGTGGTAAAAAGCTGTACATTTTTGAGACAGTGCCTAATGTTAATGCTTTCATCATAACCCATAAAGGAATATTGCCATGTTTCTTTTGCTGATGTTTGATATATGGATAATTTTTAGGATCAGTTGTAATTTTTGTAAGCCTTGTAATCAGTTCATTCACATCTTTTTGGTTTTTGGAATTATAATTATACTTTGTTGCATTGAGATAATGCTGCTGTGCATCACCATAAGTTTCACAGAAAGAATAGGATATTAGTGATTTGACATGGTTCTCGATTTTCAGTATATATTGTAAAAAAAGCGCTCTCAAAGAATCATCAAAGATATAGAGTGCATAGATATCCTGAATTGATGTATGAATTTTATAATTGCCATCCTTTCCTTTAAAAGGATTTTTATAACCTGATATTAATGCAAAATAACTGTGCTCTTTTAATAACTTAATGGCATAGTCTTTATCACTTATTTCAAGTTTTTTTTCTTCGCTTAATTTTTGGATTAATTGCGCATAAGTCATAAAAGGCTTATCTTGTTTTAATTCATTTTCCATAAAAATACCTCATTCTTACTCAACATACATGCAAAAAGGCTCCCGCAGGAGCCCTTTTTGGTCGCAGGCCTCACAGGTATCTGCAACACGATCACTGACAATATTATACATAACAGGTGTAATTGTGTCAACATATTTTTCTGTTATTGTTTAATCTTTTGCCAGCGATATATTTATATGTGTTTTATACTTTAAATATACAGAAATATTAGTAAAGTGTATTGACAACTGATATGTACTGTTATATACTGTTTATCACGGAGGCAGATAAAATGAAAATTATAATAAGTAATTCATCGATGGAACCAATTTATGAACAAATCATAGGGCAGATTAAAGCTATGATTATGGACGGAAGACTACAGGAACAGACCATGCTGCCTTCGGTCAGGTCTTTGTCTAAAGATTTAAAAATCAGTGCACTGACGGTAAAGAAGGCCTACGACTGCCTCGAAGAGGATGGCTTTATTGTTACGGTACACGGGAAAGGAAGCTTTGTTGCGCAGGGGAACCAGAATCTTTTACAGGAGGAAAAGCGCAGGGAAGTGGAAAATAAGTTAGAATCCGCCGTACAGGAGGGAAGAAAGTGCGGGATGAAAGATGAGGAAATCAGAGAATTATTTGATTTGATTATGGATGATTAGTGTGTGAAAAAAGGAGTGAACCGATAGATGTTACTGAAAATGGAAAATGTACAAAAGCGGTATGGAGATTTTAGTCTTGACTGCTCCATACAGATTGAAGAGGGTTATGTTACGGGAATTATAGGCGCAAACGGAGCTGGGAAGAGTACGACTTTTAAAGCGATATTGGGTCTGATTCAGACAGACGGCGGAGCCATTGAAATTTTTGGAAAAGACAGTAGGAAAATAACAGTTTCCGATAAACAGGAGATAGGGGTTGTTTTATCAGAAAGTACGTTTAACGATGTGCTTACGATAAAAGATACGGTGTCGGTTATGAAAGCGATGTATCCGAAGTTTGAAAAAGATAGTTTTATTAGGAAATGTGAGCAATATGAGCTGCCGTTAAACAAGCAGCTGAAAGATTTTTCTACCGGTATGAAAGCAAAATTCAAGCTTCTGCTTGCTATGAGTTATGAAGCAAAGCTGTTAATTTTAGACGAGCCGACGGCAGGTCTGGATGCGGTAGTCAGAAGTGAACTGCTTGACGAGATGCGTGAGTATATGAGTCATGACGGCAGGGCAATTCTTGTTAGTTCCCATATTTCTTCCGATTTGGAGGGACTATGCGATGACTTATATTTTTTACAGGATGGAAAAGTGTTATTTCATGAGGATACGGATGTGATTCTGTCTGAGTATGCGATTTTAAAAGTTAGTGAGGAGCAGTATTCGAAAGTGGATAGAAGTCATGTCAGCTATCAGAAGAAAGCGGCTTTTGGTTATGAACTTCTGACAAATGAAAAACAGTTCTATCTGGATAATTATCCGGAAATTGTTGCAGAAAAAGGAAGTATTGATGATGTGATGTTAATGGTGACAAAGGGGGAGAAAATATGAAAGGATTATTGATTAAAGACTTTGAATTAGTATGGCATAATAAAAAGCTGTTTTTTATTATGGCGGTCGTTATGTTACTGGCATTTCAAAAATATGACGGATATAGTTTTTTAATCGGGTATAACACAATGGTATTTATATTGTTGATTCTCAATACCATGACATTTGATGAATATTATAAGAGTATGCCGTTCATGATGACTTTGCCGGTGAAAAGGGAAACATATGTAGCGGAGAAATATGTTTTAATGCTTACATTCAGCCTCGTAGGCGCTGTTTTGACCACGATTATCTGCATTGCCCTGCATCAGGAAATGGCAGTACAGATTTTGATTGAGGCACTTATTATTTATTTGTTTATGGCACTCTTTCAGCTTCTGATGCTGCCGATACAGTTGAAGTTTGGCGGCGAAAAAGGAAGAATCGTATTGATGGGACTGTTAGGATGTATACCGATTGTAGTATCATCGCTTGTAAAAGGTTTGCCGCGAATCTTCGGGATAGAGGGAGCATTAGGGGATATGCTTAGGAATTTGTTTACTTGGTTTTTATCTCTTCGGAAAGTAGTTATGGCGCTTTTTGTCGGGCTGGTCTTTGCGGTGTGCGGAACGATATCATATTTGATAAGCAGGAGAGTTATGATAAGGAGAGAATTTTAAAGCCGGTTTCGACCGGCTTTTATTAATAACTTTGACAAAGTGATGATTCATGATATAATAAACGCAAGCCCGGTGGCTTGCGTTTATAATTTTATAGTAGATAGGGGTATCGAAGAATGATTATGAAAAATTATGCATTTAAACCTTTTATTATGTAAATAGCTGTAAAATACGCAAACTATGATTTTCTAAGGAGATAGCACGACTATCTCTATGTGTTATGCGATTTTACAGCTATTTTTATGCCTAAAATTCATAACATGGAGGAAAATTAAT
>CAZKOR010000059.1:0-18551 GCA_964554405.1 uncultured Bacteroides sp.
TATTTCTGCGGATGAATAACGAGTTTTTTCTCTCCCAAAATATGTACCTCCATTTTGTGAATACTATTATAATACAATTGTATTCTTGCGTCAACTGTATATAAAAACAGCCTTAAATCAGATTGATTCTTTTAGGCTGCTTATTGTCATTTTAGAAACCATTGAGGTTATAGAGTCAATCATTCTCTAAAATATTAAGCATTTCACTAATATAATCCTTAAACTTCCCGATATCTGATAATAATCCGTCCTGTAACTTTTGAGAAGTTGTGAGTGCCCGGTTATATTGCAGTTCAGTAATTTCACCTGTTTTCAATGCTTCCTGCAGTTCATCCATATCATCTACAATAATATCTCCGTTTGGATAAACAACCAAGTCTAAATATAAATCATAAAAATAAGGAACACTGTCATCATCGTATCCCTGTGAATCAATCATATCTATGTAACAAACTTTCATTTTATAATTCTCATCCATCATCACTGTAATACAATAGAACTCATCACCAGGCATAATTGTCAGCCAATGATAACCGTCATCACATACAACCACATCTTCGTTATTGTATTTCCATATTTGTTTATCTGAAACTGAGTTTATCGTCAATAATCCAAGATATCCTTTTATTGCAGGCATATCCACTTGCTTTCCGATTCTGTTTTTTGAAATCATGCATTTCCATTCATCATACGTTAATCTGCATCTATACATTCATTTACTCCTTTCAAGTTCTATTTTTCATGCAGCCTTGTAATTATACTCGGAATTATTATACTTCAAACTATAATAATTCCAAGTATAAATTGCAAGATTTGTAAAAAAATACCAAATGACAGATTCCCGTCATTTGGTACTTGCTTATAAATTTCGTCCTTGATATTGTATCGTTACAATATAGACTATTTTGTTGGTTTCATCAATTCTGAAAATAGCGATATAGTTGTCAATCAGTAACTGCCTATAACCCTTTCCCGCATATCTGCCCTCATTACGCTCTTGATGGGACTGAGGAAAGGTATTCAAATCCAATATAGCCTTTTTGATCCTGTCAACCTGCCCCTTCGAATTTTCAGGAGCAAGTTTCTCATTTGCGATATATTGGTAAATGCTGTCTAATTCGCGTATTGCTCTGGGATTGATTTTTACCTTGTATTTATCCAAAATGTTTTTTCTCCAATTCTGCAAAAACTATCTCTGCCCCAATTGCTTCTGCTCCGTTTTCCATTTCCTGTTCAGATTCATAAATGGCTTGATCAATGCGGTTAATTCTTGCAAATCTGTCATATAATTCACTGCTCATTACAACTAAGTCACTATATCCGTTTTTGGTAATAAAAATAGGCTCCTGTTCCTTGTGTGCAATATTGGAAATCTCAGTTGTATTGCGTAAATCCTTTATAGGCATTATAAATGGCATAAGGCTCCGCTCCTTTCTTTTACATAATTATAGCATTATTATGTTTTAACGGCAATAAAAGTATCCAATTTATTGAGCTAATTATAAAAATTTTTATCCCAACGAATAATAATCAAAGCAAGCTACATCTAACTTTTCAGAAGGATAATTGGGTTGTTGTTTTATACAAAATCCAAGATATTCCAGAGAAGAAAGCACATAGCGATATATGCCGTTAAAGGACTGGTCCAGTCCGCGGCCTGTCCGACGTCTGCATTTCTGATCTTCGTACTCAAAAAATGCGGTAATATCTTTCTCCAGCTTTCCCAGGTCTTCTGTATCATAGTGGACCAGTTACCCAAAACTTCATCTTTAAAAGGACCTTTGTCCCATATAAATAACTCAATGATCCCAAGCAGTATCTGACAGGAATCCGTACAGCGGGAAAGGTTCAGATGATTTTTCCTTCATCATTCACTTCGTGCTTTATACACTGTTTTGTTAATTTGCCGTTTTCCACTGAGAAACAGAAGCCTTCACTGTCAATTCCAAAATCAACGAGTGTTTTAGACTCATCGGGACATTGAACAGAAAACCCATGCATAGATTTGTTGCAGCAATTATAGCTTATCTATATATTAAAATCAATCATTGTGGTGATTGTCTGACACAGAAATGTGTGCTATACTTCATTCATGGATATAATTGTATAAACCCAAAAATAAAGGTAATACTTGATAATGCTTACTGCATATGATATACTGGCAGTAGCTAGAAAAGATATTATTGTCAAAAGCAACACAAAGCGAAACCCCCAAGGTCTGGACACCTTGGGGGTTTCTTTTAGGCTAATTGTCGCTGTCGTCTCCGTCTAACCATTTGCAGATGCAATAGCTAACTACATCCGCCATAACGGAAACCAGAAAAGATATTATCGAAGTCAAAAGCAAACACCCCCTTTCTGTTGCCAGAATGGGTGCGACAACATAGCCATTATATTATTACTGCTTTTTTATTGCAAGTTTCCATTATAGAATTACCCTCGCTAAATAGATATTGTATTGAAATAGCAAAAGAAAACATTTCTGCAGCAATAAACTTCCAACGCCTTTGCATCGGTCTGTATCATTAAAAATCTCAATTACGTTGATGAATTCTTCCATTTTTTCAATAGGTGCAGGTATATTAGTCTAAATGACCATAAAAACCCAATCATTGCATCCGCTCTATCTGCAATAAGCAAACTGTCTCCTTCATACATCACTTGAGAAGTATACGGATATTTACTTAAAATTACCTCTAACTATAAATTCTGAAAAGGGAGATATCAAATCAAGGATTTAGCGTTATCGGCTTACCCCAACTGCCCTCCAATAAACTTCAATATATTCTCATTCATTGGCTGAATACGATTATATATAAACCCAATTTCGCGTGGAGCTATTGGTTTAGATAATTCTATTTCTATCAGTGAACCCTCTTTTAATTCCTCTTCCACAAACTGCTTTACCACACAGGACACGCCAATCCCCATTTTGGCAAATTCAATCAGCAGATCCATTTCGTTTACTTCGAGGATATGCAATGGCGTAATTTTATTTTGCGCGTAATAACTATTCAGATGCCTGCGGGAAACATTGTCTTTGTCGAGCAGTATAATATTGCCATGTTCAAATATCTTATCATTATCGCAGTTTAATTTATCCCGGTATGCGAGCGTACAAACGAATATATATTCAATTACTCCTAAAGAATGATATACTGCTGTTCCTAAATTTTCCGGTTTTGCAGCAAGAGCTAAATCTATATTACACTGCTCTAGCATTGAGCAAGCTACGGATGATGATGTGCAGGTAATAGATACATCTGTATTAGGAAATAAACTTGTAAATTCTTTGAGATAAGGCATAAGGAAATGCTTGCACAACACATTGCTGGCAGCTATACGCAAATATCCTGTATTCTGGTGAAATCTGAGCCTGTCTTCCGTATCTAAAAGTATATTGAATGCCCGTTTTGCATCCTCATATAACTTTCTCCCGTTTTCTGTCAGTTCCACTCCTTTAGATTTTCTGATAAAAAGAGTTGTATTAAGACTCTCTTCCATTTTCTTAATGGTGATGCTGACTGCCGGCTGGGATATATATAATTGTGCAGCCGCTTTAGAAATGCTTTTGTACTCTGCAACCGCAAGAAAGATTTTATATCTTGAAAGATTATCAAATGTTTCCATACCGCCACTCCCATAAATTCATTTTATATATTTTATAATTTATATATATTTGAATTATATCATTGAGAAAAGTATAATACAAGAAAACGAAAGATTGGAGAATGATACTATATGTGGAATGCGAAATTATATGATGTATTTAACAAAGAGAGAATGCAGCCGTCAATTGATTTAGCAAACAGAATAGATAAAATATGTGTACAAATATTAGATGTAGGCTGTGGAACAGGCATGAGCACTTTGGCTCTTAGGAATAGATTCCCGGATGCAGAAATTGTAGGTGTAGATTTATCTGCTGCTATGCTGGATAATGCGAAAAAACTTTTGCCTGATGTAAAATGGATACAAAGGGATTGCAGTGAAAGTCTGGAGGATTTGGGGCAATTCGATTTGGTATTCTCAAATGCTTTTTTACAATGGCTTTCCGATCAGGAAAAATTTATTAAAAATATACGGAAGTGTATAAAAGAAAATGGTATACTGGCTTTGCAGATTCCAAATTTTGAACCTATGATGATTGCCGGTATTATTAGGGACACAGCAAAAGAATTTGATACTAATGGTGATATTTTTACCAATATGCGTAATAATTGTCATAATCATTCACTTACAACCTACTATAATATGATGTCAAAATATTATTCTGATGTGGAAATATGGCAGACAACTTATATTCATCAAATGGACAGCAGTGATGCAGTGGTGGAATTTGTAAAGAGTACAGCTTTGATTCCGTATTTGGAAAGGCTTTCGGAATCACAGGAAAAAGATTTTTTAGCTCACTTAAAAAAGAGAACTGCCGAATATTACAAGCCGTGTGAAAATGGTAAAGTTCTGTTTCCATTTGAAAGAATATTCGTACATGGTCTAAACAGCACCCCTTATTGATGACAGCTGCCAAGTCAAGGATTAACGCTTGAAAAACGCTTATGTCCTTGACTCGGCAGTTTTTCATTGATTTTAAAATTTCCAAAACTTTGATGCTAGCTCTCTGTCAATAATAGACGAAAGGAAACCCTGATTACTAATCTGAAACACTTTTAAGCTTTCAAAAAAGATTGCTTTACTTTCTGTCTTTATACCGGCAAAAGTTTTATCAAGTTTCCGGTCTTTTACATTTTTCTCCACATATTCATCTGACTGCTTTTCATAATTATCAACCATTGAAGGATTCTTCTTTACTGCGTCTATATACCAGTTTGTAAGGTATTTCAGCGCACTAAACCCTCCGTCCCCGTTTTTGCTCAATTCCTGATATTCAGCATATGCGTTTTTATCCATCGTCCGCATCATGTCAAGCGTATCTGTAGTCCGGACAAGATTGCTCCCATGCCCTAAATATTTGCCTTTCCTTACACCATAGTCCATATTTCCGCTGCTGTCGGATTTTCCTGCGCTTGCCAGTTTTGCAATAGATTCCATTGCCCCCAGAAATGCCTTCCTGCTGTTCTCCGGGATAAAGTTCTCCGCTGCATACTCCGCTTTCTTCATCCCAAGTGAAATGTTCGCCTGCCGTTCTTCTTCCGTCATGGAACTTCTGTTTCCGACAAGGAAATTCTGCCGGATGATATCGTACACAAATCCCTGCTCCTCTTTGCTGCAATTCTCCAATGCAGACGCAACCGCCTTGTCTGCGCCATACATCCCCGAATATGCTGGAAGGTAATTTGCAGACTTATCATAAGATTTAAGTTCACTCTGAAAAGCAGCGTCTTTTGCTTCTTTCGCCGCCGCTTCCTCCGCTGTCATTTCCATGCCGGACATAAATTTCTTACTTTCCGCAAGCGCCGCAAGACCATCGCCGGAAAACTCTACTATGACGTTTTCCCCATATTGTGATGAAATGTCATTTAATACTTTCATGGTTTCCTCTTTTGTCATTTTATCCATGACCTTGTTGCCGTCCTCATCCATAGTGTTAAACTGATACTTCACTAAAGTATCTTTTCCTGCCGCTGAATTAGCGCCGTAGCTTTTTAGCTGTTCCGTACCCACATAAAACTGGCTGTAATTTTGATTAACATTGATTGTCATAACACATCCTCCTTGAAAAAATTTGAAATCCGTTTCATACACAACATTGTCTTATATTATGTATCGTCTACCCCCCCCCGAAAAAGATTAGACCTGTACATCCAAATTAGCACCAACTCCCGCCTGTTGCTTTGTATTTTTGCCTGCATTATCTTCTTTGGCAGCTTCGATAATTGTCTGCATATCTGAATCATTCAAATAAATCGTGCCGTCTTTAGATGCAGCCATTTTTTCTTCTAATATTTTCTGCAATTTTTCTTTCTTTTCTGCCGCCTTTTCCTTTGTTTTTTCAATCAGTTTCTCAGAATTTTTCCGTCTTTCTTCCCGGAGCTTATCGCTCATTTTTAGCATAAAATCATTTCTGACACAGGAAGTGGCACAATATTTTCCATTTTCGTCTATGTAACTATGTCGATATACAACAGTCCAGCCACTGGCTTTATGAATACTGTCTATCAGCTTTGTTGCAAATTCAACGCCCCTGATCAACTCTTTCGTTTCACCTTCCTGCTCTGGGTCATTCTGCATCTTTTCCAAAAGTTTAGGACTGACAGTCAGCGTTTTACCGCTTTTCGCTGATGAGCAGCCATTTCCAACCCTAAAATCTACGCTGGGAACAAGTTTTGCAAGTTTTCTTGCATACTCTGCTACTGTTTCTTTTTTCTTTGAGCTGTCCGCTGTACTGCTTTCTACTATGCTCTGCGTTGCATAGCTGTTGCAAACATTGCTCATAATTTCCATTGCCATAATACAATCTCCTCCTACTTGATGAATTTTTCTTGAAATTCAGTTCTCTAACCTTTTAACATAACCGACAGTATAAATTTCCCTTTTTCTGCTATACAATCTATATCACCCCCATATTTCAAGGCACAATACCTGATATTTTTAAGCCCGATTCCATGTGTTTCATTGTCAGCTTTGGTAGAGCAGGGAATCCCGTCGTTTCCCCATTTCACCTCTCCGTCAAAGCTATTCTCAATTTCTATGAAAAACATTTTCTGTTTCCAAAAAGATTTTATTTTGATGTACAACTCTTCCTCCGGGCTTTTCAGCCTTGCTTTCCGACAGGCTTCAATCGCATTATCCAACCCGTTATTTAGGATAATACCTATATCATAAGCCCTTACGTGAACCTTATCCGCCAAAAGAAAACCGTCTGCTTCTAATTGAATATCTTTTAATTCTTTTGCCGCATAATAGAACTTGCTGCCAATTACTGCGTCACTTACCACATTTCCCGTATGTATCTTCTGTTCTAAATCAGCCAGTGTTTTCTGCATATCTTCAAAATACCCGGCAATTTCTTCATTCTCTGTTATTTGAAATTCACCTAACAGTTTTTCCATAACTGCCATTTGATTTTTCATATCATGCTTCACATGTCTGACTCCCTCATAAAAACGCTCCATTTCCAGCATGGAATTTTCCATTTGTAAAATCTGATTCTCCAGTACGCTTTTTTGTGTACGTTCTTCCTGCAAATCTATTATCTCCGCCTGAATCCGGAACCCATATAAAATAATCAGCCATACAGCTACAAAAACAATAATAATAAACAGATATATCGCTTTGTAATTGTCATACTCCATGATATGTCCCCGCTCATTTATCATAAGCAGTACAAAATAGAGTGCCACAGAAACAAGACTTCCCAAGAGGGCAGGCAGCATATATGCAATCAGTTCTTTTGTTTCTTTTCTGTCTGCTGAGTGGTTATGATTCTTTACTATAATTTTTATGGAAAAATAAAATAACGCTACAACTGCTGCATCTGTTAAACAGTATATAAAATCCACCATCAGCTTAACGGCTGTCACATTATGAAAAGCTTCTATATACCATGTCATCCGCGCCAATCCATCCACTAAAAACAGCCTGACACCATATCCAATCTCGCTGAAAACATACAGCAGTGCAATAAAAATCAATATCAAAAACAAATGCATGACCTGTCTGTTTTTATAAAAACATAACGTAATCACATAAATAGCGCACACATGAAAAACAAAACTAAACAAGGCTTTTTCTAAAGTATAGGACGAATCGTAAAACACTAAGTATCTGATCAGCACATTTGCGATACACCATGTTAATATTGTTAAAATATCACTGAATACTCTTCTCTTGATTCTCCGCTCCCCAAATTTCCCCTCTCACCGTATGGACTAAAATTTTACGCATTTCATTTTCAAAGTAAAGAATATCTGCAACATTCAAGGTTATGCTCTTATTCCTTGTTTGGATAAATATCTGTCTCTCCTTTTTGTTTTGCTTTTTCTCTATTTCTTTTTGTGCTCTTTTAAGAACCTCTTGAAGTTTTTCATCAGCGACAGGTTTAATCAGGTAATGCATGGCTGCCACGTCAAAAGCTTCGAATACATATTCTTTCGCTCCGGTTATAAACACGATAATGCATTCTTCGTCTGATTCCCGTAATTTCTTAGCGGTTTCTACACCGTTCATTTTTTCCATTTGAATATCCAAAAAATATATATCAAATACCTCTTTTAACGATAATAAATCCTCACTGGAAAAAAATCCCTGTATCACAGCGTCCGGCATATATTTTTTTATCCTGCCGCTAATCTGTTCAACAAATACCGGCTCATCATCACAGACTGCGATTTTAAGCATACAACCACCCCAATTTCTATATAGGTTTATTACATATATCGGCAGATTTTTTTCTGAAATTCCTGAAATGTAACCAATCCCACGTTGAAATGTAACCAATTCCTTTTTGCTGAAAATTGGCGCAGTATCAACGAACGGCTTCTTACATACCTGATTTGTACCTCTTACCGCAGGATACTTGAGGAAGAATCCGTGAACACTTATAATTGTTTTGGAGGTGCAAAATGGATATTCAAATTGTTGAAAATATGAAAGAAATCTTGCAGGTAGTAATACATTGCAGGCAGATTGATGATGAGGTTATGCGGCTGAAATGCCATATTGAACTGTTCGACAAGAAGTTACAGGCAAAAAAGGATAATGAACTGCATTTTATCAATTCGTTTGATGTTTTGTATTTTGAGTCCGTGGATAACCGTACATTTTTATATACCGAAGATGATGTATTGGAAGTCAAACAACGGCTATATGAATTGGAAGTTATTCTTTCTGATAAAGACTTTATCAGGATTTCAAAATCCCAGATCGTCAATATCAATAAAATCAAGTCGTTAAAGCCTGAACTTAACCGTACCATTTTAGCTACCATGTGCAATGGGGAACAACTTTATATATCCAGAAAATATGTACAGGCAATGCGTAATATGTTGTCAATATAGGAGGTAACTATGCGAAATCACAAAAAAGAATTTATACATTTTATGGTATGGATGAGGAACGGTATTGCATATACAATTTCATGGTTTTTAATCTTACTCCTGATTTATAATAAACTATGTAATCATCAGACTATTTCCACAGACGGACTGATAAAAATGGTAGTTTGGACTGTAGGCGCCGTATTCATATTCAATCTCCTGTTTACCCGGTTTATGATAAAAAAATGGAACTTTATGAGCAGGCTGACTATATTCATGGTTTCCATCTGTTTATATGAGGGAGCGGGATTTTATTGGCTTGGAATTTTTATTCGTAAAGATGCCGCATTTGAATGGCTGGTGTTCATTGGAATAGTTTTTGTTTTATACTTAATTTGTATTGCGATATATCAGAAATACAGCAAAAAACAAGGCGAAATCTACACGCAGGCATTGCAGCAATACCAGCGGAAAAGGGGTATGTAGCATGGAAAATAAGGAAAACCTACTTACATCATTACAGGAATTAAGAAAAGATGTTGCAAAGAAACAGAAAAAGGGATTACATTTTATCATTTCTTCTGTCTTTTTGTGGATGGTTATTTCGGGTATTCATGCTTCTTCTATGCCCATTATAACCAAAAACTTATATACCTTTTGCTCTTCTGCCCTTTTAATTCCTCTGGCTTATTTAATATCTAAGTTAATAGACATAGACTTTCAGAATAAGGATAATCCTCTTTCTAATTTGGGATTCCTATTTACGATAAATCAGATACTATATATCCTCATATCAATGTGGGTGTATGCGGCTGTACCGGATAAATTTCTGATGGTCTATGCTATGATTTTCGGCGCACACCTGCTCCCTTATGGCTGGCTGTATCAATCTAAAACATATTATGTGCTTTCGGTTATCATATCCATTGTGGTTTTCATACTTGGTTTATACTGTTCTACTCTTATTGTGGCAGTTTTTATGATTATTATCGAAGTTGTATTTTGCTTCTGTCTTATTATTGAAAATAAAATGTAGCTCTTTCCTTTCAGGAGCTGGTATCTTCTATTTATCTATTTTGCTCAGCTCCAACAATTCTTTTGCAATTTGCTCGACATGTGAAAAGGTTTCCTCAGTCATACCTGTAATCCGGCTTTGATTGTTTGCTTCTTCTACAATGGAGTTCGCGAGAACCTTTGAATTATTCACCAGCTCTTCCATTTGATCGGACATTTCCCTGACATGTTGACTACACTTCTTTGTCTGGTCACAGTCTTCTGCGATTCGTTCAATTCCTGTTCTGGAATCTGCCTGTAGCTGCCCTAATTCTACTGCTTCCTGCCTTGCATCCGAAATCTGTGTGATTCCTGCATCTACCGACGTAATATTCCGCTTATTAGAACTCTTCACACCATTAAGCATATCCATTATTTTAGCAACCATTGAGGTGATAGAGTCGTTTGACTGTTTGGAACGCTCTGCCAGCACACGTACCTGGTCCGCCACAACAGCAAAACCTTTTCCCTGCTCACCGGCATGAGCCGCTTCTATGGAAGCATTCAGTGCAAGAAGATTCGTCTGTCCGGTGATTTCACTTATTTCATTAGTAAAACCGGAAATTTCCAGTATGCTTGCTTCCAGATTTTGAATCGCTTCTTCCGTTGCGTTTACTGCTTGTCCGATTGCTGTCATATCCGTCACCGCATGGTCCATAACGCTGACATACCGTTCCATATGCTGACCGATTTCATCTGAAATTGCTAACACCTTCTTGGTACTCTCATCAATCGAATCTGAGGTCTGAACCATTTCCGAAACAATTTCATGCATGGAACTGACATGAGACAGACTTTTCATGCAATCTTCGGATGTGTTCTGTGCGGAGGAAACTATTGTTTCATTAGTTATTCTTGATTCCTTCACATTTTCTGCAAGATCATCCATCATGGTTACTAACTTTGTAGAAACTTCCCCGCATTTGGATACAACTGCCGCTACCTGCTCCGTGCTATGTAGGTTTTCAAGCAGTTTTCTGGAAGTACCTGCAATGTTAATAAATACTACACTCATTACTATCTGCTCTATAGTAAATCCGACAGAACGAGTCAGAAACCACTCCATATTTGTCGGATATTCAATTTGTTTTACATTTTGCGAGCGGAGAAAAAGAGATGCTATCAGGAAAAAATAGCTGATAACAGAAATCTGTTTTGTGAATTTTTTATCAAAAAACATACAGCTAAAGAGCATCGCAAGTCCATAGGTCATATAGATTCCAATTGCCGAATTGCCTCCTAAAAGCATAACGATCAATCCAACGGACATCACACTTACATATTTCATAGTCCGAACAGGAACCCCTATCTTCTGGAGCACCCCGGGACCAAGGGTACAGACGCACCCAATTGCGGAAAGTACTGCAAGATCATAATATTTAATTTGAAATATTCCGGCTGCTGTTGCCAGAAACAAAACCGGAAAAACCAAAGTCATCCAACGCAGTACCTTTGTTAAGTTTTTACATACCTTTATGTCATTTTCCTCAAAAAAATCTATTTGCTTCTCCATGTCAAATATCAATCCTCTCTTATGTATTTCTTACGTGCCAGACTTTTTGCTGCCATCGGCTATTATCTCATAAAAAAGGTAAATATTTGTCGATTTGGTATAGTTCACAGTTTTTGGGGTATACATTGCAGTACTTCAGGAAGATACATCCTCCCGAACATATTCAGGTGATTCAGCAGATGGTAAAGATTATAGATATCGCGGCGCCGCTCATACCCCGGCTGCAAAGGCGCTATATCTTTATAAGCATCATAAAAGGCCGACGGAAATCCGCCGAACAGTTCTGTCATTGCAAGGTCTGCTTCGGCATGTCCCACATAAACTGCCGGGTCAATCAGCCATGCCCTGCCGTCATTTCCCATAATAACGTTTCCCGCCCACAAGTCACCATGCAGCAAGGAAGGACATTCGGGTTCCACAAGGATTTCATCAATATGATCGAGCAGCCGGACTATCCTTTTTCTATCCTCTTGTTCAAAATACCGGTCAGCAGCCTTAAATTGCGGTTCAAGACGGCAATCGCGGAAAAATCCCGTCCAACTCTCATGTTCTGTATTTGTCTGCCTGCGTCTGCCAATATAATTGTCACAGTGAAAACCATATTTCCCGTTTGAAACCAATCCGGCTGTTGATGCCCTGTGCATATTAGCAAGCTGTCCGGCAAAGTCCTCCCAATAATTTACGCTGCGGCTTTTAGCGGCAATAAACTCCAGCAGTAAAAAGGAATAGCCGCCTCTGTCCTCATCAGTTCCTACCGCAAGAATGCGCGGCGTATTAATAGTTTTTGTTTGGGAAATCGCACTCAGTCCCACAGCTTCCGCAGTAAAAAAAGATAAATTTTCTTTTGCATTGGATTTCATGAAAACAGACTTGCCATCTGCAAGTATAAGCCTATACGCTTCATTAATATCGCCGCCGGATATCCGGTTTACGCTTTCAATCTTTGTTTCTTCCCCAAAAAGCGAGCATAGAGCGCTCGTCAGAGAAGTAAAATGCTGTGGAGTATTCATATAAAAAATTCCCTCCTACTGCTCTCTCACCAACTCCCAAAACTTTGCAATTTCAACCGGTTTTGAATAATAGTACCCCTGAAACCAAGTCGCTTTGTATCCCCGCAGGTAATTCTGCAATTCCTCTGTCTCCACGCCCTCAAGGCATGTACTCATGCCGGAACTGTTGGCAAAATCTACGATTGATTTGACCATCGCCTGCTTTTTGACATCTTCAGCAATTCCGCGAATGAAACTCATATCCAGTTTAATCTCATCCATCGGTGCACGAAGCACAATTCCGGAAGATGCGCTTCCGGTTCCGTAATCATCCATTGCCATACGAATGCCATATCCTTGAAAAAATTCGACTTCTCTCTTTATCATGTCTAACGGCATGTCCTTACACCGTTCGGTCAGTTCCAGACACAGATGACCGGCCGGAAATTTCGTCTCCTCCAAAATACGCAGCACCTCGGCGCGAAATTCTTCTCTCTCCATCTGTCTTGCCGACACATTGACATTAAGAACAAACTCCGGCAATACTTCAAGTATTCCTACGGTTTCCTGCAAAGCCGTCTTCAATACATAATTACCAAGTTCATACATTACAGGGTCTTTTTCCATCCATTCAATAAACATACCCGGCGGTACGTTTCCATAAGGCTCTCTGCGCCATCTGACAAGCGCTTCCGCGCCTACAACGCGCCCTGTTTCGGAAGTTACGATTGGCTGGTATACTACATAAAATCCATTGCAGCCCTCCCTGACCGACTGATGAATTACTTTTATTAAATCCAAATCTACATTTCCGGAAGTACGCACTTCATCATTAAAAATAATCAGTTTTCCCTGATGTTCTGTTTCCGAATGCCCAAGCGCATAAGCAGCCTTAGAACTTAGGGAATCCGCTTTTCCGTCATACTGTTCAATTAAAATCGCTCCCGCACATATTTTCAGCGTAACATTTCTATTATCTACATTGATTCCATTTGCTAACTTTTCTCTCAGCATCTGCTCGAAACTAAGCAGTTTCTCCCTATCGCATCCTCTTAGGATAAATCCGAATTTCGGACCGTCTAAGCGGTAGACCGCACTGTTTTCATCCATCATGTAAATAAACTGCAGCGCCGCTTCTTTTAGTATCTGGTTCGTAAATTCATTTCCATAAATAATATTCAGGTTGGTAAACCGTTCCAATTTTATCTTTAAAACGGCAAATGGCTCTTTTTTTTCAATCGCAACACCTAAGTCCGCTACAAATCTTGCCTGCGAATATAAATCTGTCAAAGCGTCAATTCTCGGCAGGACATTTTCATTATGCAGAACAATAATCAGATATGACTCCTCATTCTTTTCATCCGTCACAATATCCGTATGAAAGCTGAACATATGGTATTCCCCTGAAGCATTTTTCATACGAACGCACAATTCCCAGTCTAAATTCTTTCCCTGTATCCTTTTAGGAAGTTCCTCTTCATACTCCCATAAGTCATACGAATGAATCAGACCACGCATAATCTCATAATGATCCGGATTATATGTATCCGGTATCCCGAAATAGGCTTTAAACGTCTCCGAAAACCATGCTCTGTTCTGCTGTAAATGCAAAATATAAAAGTACATATCTTCTGCCAGCATATTTGCCGTATTCATCAACGAATCTATATAACTTTCATTTTGATGCCAAAATTTTTCGTGCCAAAATCCCTGTTCTCTCATGTTTCCTCCATCCTTACACTAAATCGCCGCTGCCGGGTGGCGATTTATTAATGTTGAACGTTCTTCATCTGTTTTTCCATATTTCTTGCCAGCACAGGTTGCATGCACTTTTTCAAAAGAGGAATTAACTCGTGGTCGAAATTCTCGCGCACTGCTGTCTCCTTACCGATAACAAGCGTTGATTCTTTCTCCGGTGTACAAGCATCCCACCTAGGCACTTCGGGATTTTCCGGATTTCCTGTTTTGGCAAATGCCATAAGAGAATCAAACATTAATTTCTCTACCCGCTCCGTAACGCCTTTTTCCTGTGTATAAGGTGCAAACTGCGTAGTATGGAAGAAGTAAGGAATATCCGCACAATGCCACGGCGTACGTCCGCCGTCAAAGTTCATATCCAGATTGAATAAATAAGACCATACTTTCCCGCTGCATCTGCTTCTTTCCCTGATATAGTCAATCTCAGGCATCCTGAACAAAAAATCCATTGTCAGGATATCCGCCGGGTTACGTTCCGGATAAACCGTTTGGAACAACCGGAGCAGTTCTTTCGATTCCTCTTTTCCTACTTCCTGTTCCACCATATGAATGCCTTCTTCTTTTGTCAGTTTGGATCGATTATATGGAGTCGGCGCAAAAGAGCCAAATTCTCCGAATACGCTGCCTACCATTAACGGTATATGCGCAGTTTCTTTACGGAAACCGTTCTTCACAGGATCCCCCTTATAAAAAGCATTCACATATGGCGTACAGCCTACATATTCTCCTGCTTTTTCCAGTGCAGGTTTTACTTTACGATATGCCGCGGCAAGTGCCTCATAAGGAACTGTCTCAAGAGCTTTTATATCATCAACTTTAAGTTCCTCCATGAGAGCATACCCTAATTTTTCTCCACTGCCCTTTCCATCCGCAATGGCAAGGTCATCAATTACACCGCTCATGTTAATTCCTTTGGCATAAAGTCCGTCCGCCGCAGGTGTCTGTAACAGCGTCGTTACTTTCACACCGCCGCCGGACTGTCCGAAAACAATCACATTCTCCGGGTCGCCGCCAAATTTTTCAATATTGTCATGCAGCCATTGTAAAGCTGCTATAATATCATCTGTTCCTGCATTTCCGGAATTTTTATATTCCTCTCCGAAAGGAGAAAGGTCGCAATATCCCAATATATTCAGTCTGTGGTTGACAGATACTACCACAACCTGTCCCAGTTTACACATATTTCCGCCCTCATAGGCAATCTGCTCAATGGAAGACCCATCAGTGAATCCGCCTCCGTGCAGCCATACCATCACAGGGCGTTTCTTACCATCCAGCCCCGGCGTCCAGATGTTCAGATTTTGACAGTCCTCGTTCATGACCCAGTAACGATGAGGCACCAACAGTTCTCCATTCGGTTTCGGCAGTTCCATAAGCGGACATACATAACCGTAATTTACGGCATGAAACACATCCTCCCAAGGCTCTACCGGCTCCGGCGCATGAAAACGCTTCGCTTTTGCATACGGGATTCCCTTAAATATATAAACATCGTCATAAAAATATCCGCGAATTTTTCCTTTTCCTGTCTCCACAAGCGCAGTATCTTCGTCGTAAACAAACATTTTTTCCATATGCTACCTCCTGATTATACTATTATATTGTATCATAAAGCACCTGAGATGTCAGCTATGAGAAACACGAAGAAAGCGTTTATTGGTTTTCTTCCAACAAACGCTCTCCTTTGTTAAGCACGGCTGGTAATCACTGCATGCTGCCTCCTGTATGTATCATTATCCTTCTGACTTAATTCACTTTCTACCTGTGCTAATTTTTTCTCCAGTTCCCTGGTCTTTTCCTCATCTCTGGAAGCTGCTTTTATCTGCTGTTCCAACTGCTGTTTCTCTTTTTTTAATTTCTCAATTTCTCTGTCAACCGCATCAGTATTACCAGTGACTTCCTCCGGTTCTGCGCCGTCGGCTTTTTTCGGATCATCATACATCACTTTAGGGTTGCCGTTTTCATCCTTTCCCATATGATATAATCCACTTGGCTTTCTACCAGACTGCTCGCTGCTGATGTACTCGTCTTTCGGAGTCTGGATGCCCTCATTCTTGTTTTCTGCATCCTGTTCTTTTCCGGTTTCCTTTGCCTTATCCCGCTCTTCCTGCAGCCTTTCCAAATAATCATTTGTGTAATTCTTATAATTACCCTTTACTTCCATTGACATAATTTTGTCCTCCTTTTCTTCGGCAGCACTTTTATTTTCCCTGCCTCAAAATGATATTCGTCATTCCACAGGCGGCATTTAACCCGTTTGCCGCGAGATGCTTTCTGATTGCTGTGGAATGATTACAAGGAGGCTTAGCACAAATTTCTCTCCCTCTGTCCGTATCTCCATCGCTCCCTGATATTTCTCTACCGCTGCTTTAATATTCGCAAGCCCTGTTCCGCTTTGAATTATCTTTCTGCCGGAGTAACTGTTTTCTATTTCCATAAGCAGAAAATCTCCCTGCACTTTCCCTGTCACATGGATATACTTTTGTTTTCCGCTGCTCATCCTGTTACAGGCAGAAACAGCGTTATCCAGTGCATTTCCTAACATGATGCAGAAATCGATATCACTGATTCCACAAGGGTATGGAACGACCAGAGAACACTGTACCTCTATCTGGTTTTCTTCTGCAATCCCTAATTTATTTCCAAGCAGAATATCCAGTACCGGATGATTGGTGCTGACAGGGAACGCTATATCTGCTGTTATATTTTCCATCTCCTCCACATACCGTAACGCCGCCTCTGTCTTTTGGTTTTCCAGTAGTTCTTTCACGACTGTGATATGATTTTTTATATCATGACGAAAAGATTTTGTCTTTTCATAGCGCAGTTTTGCCTCTTCCACATACTGATTCAAGGAGTGTGCCTGCAGCTCTAACAGTGCGGCTTCTTTATTCAGCCTGAAATTTTCTGCCAGCTTTTTATAAGCAAAAAGGATGCAAAACAAACTGACCAGCCCCAATGCCTGCATCACCAGTATCTGATAGGGATGTGTACCGGACAGCATTCCCTCTTTTTCCGTCGTCAGAGTATTCCCATAAACAGTTTCATTGATATATTCACTTGCCAAAAAAATCAACAACGCCGGCATCAATATCACAAACACATATTTTCTGCCGCCTGCTTCGTCACACCCGCAACATTTCTGTACGCCCCGACAGCACAAAACCGCCAGCACAAGCGCAAGGGTATTTCCTGCACCCATTAAAATAAAACCAAAAAACCGGGGACTTTTTTCAAAAAACACGGGAAACAGAATATAAGATAATGAATTAAATAACCCAAAGCATAAATTCATAATTTCAACTGTGACAACAGCATATAAAGCCGAAGAAACGAAATCTGCTTTGTAAAAAAATTTACCCACTACCATAAGAAGTAAGATAAATACAAAAAATGCCAAAACTCCCTGCAGCTTAAAAATCTCCAAAACGCTCATCCCAAAAGCCGCAAATAATATACTGTATATGGATTTAACTTTCTTCTGCAAAAATCCTGTGAAGAACCAAAACCCCATTAGCATCTCAAGGCTTCCCATTACATATATATTAAAAAAATCTAAGTAATCAGCCATTACACACTCCTCACTCCTTCATATACCGTAAGATTACGTTTGAAAATTCCTTACTTCTGAGGCGTGACACAGGTATTTCCTTTCCATCCGCCAAATATGCAGTATTGTTCCTGTAGCTTTTCAAATGATTCAAGTTGATCAGATAGCTTCTGTGACACCTGAAAAATCTTCCGTCCAACTTCTTTTCCAGCTTTTCAATCCTGTCATAGTAACTGATGACCTCTCCCGATACAAGATACAGATACACTTTCCTGTCTATGATTTCACAGCAGATAATATCCTGAAAAGAAATAATATTGCTTTCGTATCCCTTCTGAACCAATAAATTTACTTTTTCCGGTGATAACTTATCCTGCATGGAAAGAAAAAGTCTTTCCATCGTTTTCTCAAAATACTCTTCCTGCACAGGCTTCACTAAATAATCGAACGGCTGCACCTCAAAAGACCGGAATACCATTTCTTTCAAAACTGTTATAAAAATCAGAAAACCCTTGAAACCATGCGCCCTTAACTTTCCGGCAGTTTCAATTCCGTCCATCCCCTGCATTCCGATATCAAGAAAAAGAATATCTATTCTTTCATTGCTTTTTAACAGTTCTTCTCCAGAAGAATACTTCACAACAGAGATATCTGTATTTTTCTTTCCGAAAAAATCTTCTGTCATTTTTTTAAGTTTTTCTGACATATATTTTTCATCGTCGCAGACAGCAATGTTAATCATAGAATCA
>CAZKOR010000060.1:0-18299 GCA_964554405.1 uncultured Bacteroides sp.
GGCTGCGGAACGGGTGATTGCTCTTTTGCAGAACAAAGAAGAGATGGAGCGATATAGTAAACTGTCGCTGGAACGGGCATCTGTGTACTCAAAAGAAGAATATATCCGTAAAATAAGGGAATGGTCGCTTGATTAAAAGGAAATATGGTCATGGACGAAGGAGGATGCGCAGGGCATGATGCGTAAGATTGTTTTTCATTTAAATTGTCTGGAACAAGGCGGCGCAGAACGTGTTGTCTCGAATTTGTCTAATCGTTTTGCGGCGAGCGGCTATGAGGTTATTATTGCTACGGAATGGCAGGGTGAAGATGAATTTCAAGTCAGCGATAAAGTACGGCGTGTGCATGTAGGTTTGCGGGAGGAAGATGAGAAAAAGAATCGTTTGGTGAAGTTTTTTCTTAGGATTAAATACCTAAACAGGTTTTTGAAAGAAGAGAAACCGGATATTCTCATTCCCTTTGCCAGAAAGGCACTTTATCGGGGGCTGACAGCGGCTTACTTTATCAAAATCCCGGTAATTATTTCCATACGGACCGACCCGGTAGGGCATTATGACAGACCTTTCGACAAGGTTCAGATACCGTTTTTGTTTCCGAGAGCCGACGGTTGTGTATTCCAGACAGAAGGGCAAAGAGAGTTTTTTGCGCCAAGACTGCAGGAAAATTCCCGTGTTATTTTGAATCCTTTGAATCCGAAGTATATCGGGGTGCCGGAGCCGGAGAAGAGAAGTAAGACGGTGGTGCAGTCAGGCAGGCTGGTTGATTTTAAGAATCAGGTCATGCTGGTTAGGGCTTTTCATGAGGTACACAAAAAACACCCGGATTATGATTTGAAAATATATGGCAGGGATACGGAAGATGGTACAAAAGAACTTTTAGAGAGTACGATTGCTGAGTTGAACGCGCAGGAATATGTGCATTTGATGGGAGCCAGCGACAGTTTGGAAAAGGACTTGGCGGATGCTGCGTTATTTGCATTCAGTTCGGATTGGGAGGGGCTTCCTAACGCGCTGATGGAAGCTATGGCATTAGGGCTGCCTATTGTGGCGACGGATTGTCCCTGCGGCGGACCGCGTACGATTATGACGAATGGGGTCGATGGTCTGCTGATTCCGATTAAGGACCAGAAAGCTATGGAAAACGGCATTAACCGGCTGATAGAGGATGCGGAATTGGCAAAACGGCTTGGACGGGAAGCACGCAGAATCGCAGAGAGGGCAAATGATGAAGCAATTTACGAGCAGTGGAGAACCTATATCGATGAAGTTTGTGACACGTATGCCAGAAAATCTAAATAATGCTGGAAAGAGTCACAGACCCTCAAAACGGCAGTTTTTGGTACTGATTCCTTTTGCACTTCTTTATACCATTTTTATTATATTCGGCAATCTGGAGAAAGCGGAAGAACTTAGTGCAGTACAGAATATAGGAAGAATTCTGCTGTGCATGATTGTCAGTTATGCAGTGTTATTTTGTCTTTGTTTTCTTCTCTCTCAAATTCCATTGCTGTCTCGTATCCCTGTACAGAAAAAAAGAGAGGGCAGATGGTATGTTTTTGTTTCTTTTTTTCTGATTTGTCTTATTTGCTATATACCATATTTTTTGATGTATTATCCTACATGGCTGAGTAATGACGCGGTATGGCAGATAGAGCAGATACTTGGACTTGCAGAAAGGTCTAATCATCACCCATACTTTCATACGATGATAATTCAATTTTTCTTTACGATTGGTTATCGCATATTCGGTACTTATACAGACGCCATTGCCTTTTATACTTTTTGGCAGATAGTCATTATGGCGCTTGCTTTTGCCTTTGTTTTGTATCAGTTATATAAGAGGGGAACCCGGCTGGTGTGGCTTGGTGCGGCCCTGCTTTTTTATGCTGTACTGCCCGCAAATGCAATGTTGACATTGTGTATCGGGAAAGATGAATTTTTTTCGGCGTCTTTGCTTTTGTTTATCTGGATGACGATGGAATCTGTGAGGAATGAGAAAAAAATGCCTGCAAAGCATGAGAATTTGTGGCTCATAGGTTGCTTTGCAGCAGGGCTTCTTGTCTGCTTACTGCGAAGCAATGGTATTTTCATTTTTTTTGGAACGGTATTAATCTCTTTTTTAGTTGATTTGTGGAAGAGAAGATTTTTCGGACATAATCCTTTGCGGATGATATTTATTAAGAAGTATGTCTGTGCTTTGCTTGTATTATTATGTTATTTGATTTATCATGGTCCTGTACTGAATGCGCTGCATGTGCAGCCGCCCGATACGATTGAAAGCCTGACAATGCCGACACAGCATATTTTATGCGCCTATTTAAAGGGCGGGGAACTGACGGAAGAGGAAGTTGCAATGATAGACCGGGTCGCTCCGGTAGATAGGGTTGAGGAATATTATCATCCTTATTTATTTGATGTGGTAAAGGCTTATATTCGTGAAGAGGGAAACCAACAGGTTATAGAAGATGAGAAATGGGAATATTTGAAATTATGGTTTCGGGTAGGGCTACGCAATCCTTTGCAGTACGTGGTAGCAGAAGTGCGGCAGACAATGGGGTACTGGGCGTATCGGGTGAAAGATTACCAATACTTATACAGTGATTATTTTATGGTGGAGAATTCGTTTGGCGTGGAGACGGAGCGAAAGTTCTTTACATATGATGACAGTTTGAAAATGGATAGTTATTTAAAAAAGTTTCAGGAGATTTATAATCAGGTATGGAGTCTTGGGCTGACGACATGGCTGATGTTGTTTGCGTTTGCTTATGCAGTGTATGATAAAAGAAATGTCATGCCCTATATTCCCTGCATTATGCTTTTGGTGACATTATTATTGGCAACGCCGGTTTATAACGAATTTCGCTATACATATGGGATATTTATTGCGCTGCCGCTTTTACTCAGTTACAGTTTGGAATATAAAGAAGAGGAAGCATCGGGAGGAGAAAGAAAAGACAATGAAGAAATGGTGTAAGGCGCTTATATTTATTTGCCCGCTCCTTTTGATGGTCGCGGCGGTAAACTGGTATGTGGATTCTTATGCCTATCTGCGCATTACTTATGATGAAATCGCAGCGCATATGATAGAGGGGGGAGAGAATGTTATCGGTCTGGAAGAGTCCGGATTCGATGACAGAAGCCTTTTGCTTGCCTGCTTAAAACAGCAGAAAGAAGCAAAAAAAGTAATGGTGATAGGTTCCAGCAGGGTGTTAAATTTTGACTATACAATGTTTGGCACGGACTCTTTTTACAATGCGGGGCTTTCGGAATCTACGATTGATGATTTGTATGCGGTTGCGGGGATTCTTGTGCAGGACGGGAAACTTCCTGAGACAATGATAATAGGCGTTGACTCTTTTCTTTTTAACACTGCTCATAATAATGACAGATGGATGGCGTTAGAACCATATGAAAATTATATGCAAATCATAATTTATGGAAAAGAGAATGAAAATATGCCGCTTCCCGAAAAAAATACGGGAAGCGATAACAGCAAATGGCTCTCCCTTGATTATTTCAGATATAATGTGACCTGTATTCCGGAACAGAAACGGTTTGCGGTATCTTATAGCGGTGGTTGGGAGACGGAGCAATATACTAAGCACTATGATGGAAGTATCGCTTATCAGAGAGAACTTCGGGATGGCAGTGTAGACGATGTGATAACATTAACGGAACAGGCGATGGAGGAACATGTCGTATACAGGATGACGGATTATGAAGAAATTGATGAATTTAGTATGAAGAGGTTATCCTGGCTGATAGATTATCTGAAAAGCCAGGATGTGGAAGTTATCTTGTACTTGCCACCGTATTCCCCTATGATGTATGATTACATAGAAGCAGAAGATGCGTTCCAGATTACTTTGGAAATAGAGGAACAGCTGCTTCAAATGGCATCAGGGAAGCAGATTGCGTTATACGGTTCCTACAACCCTGAAAAAAGCGGGCTTACCATGACGGATTTATATGATGTATACCATGTGAAGACAGAGAAAATGCCGGATACATATTTTCCGGTGGTTATACCGGAGGATGAATTATGAAAGCAAATGTTACATACTGGTTAGATGAAAGCGCGGACAGGCTGCCGGAGAAACCGGCTTTTGTGGACGAGGAAAAGTCGGTTACTTTTCGTGAACTGCAAAAACAGGCTAAGGCACTTGCCACACAGATGATAGAAAAAGGTCTTTTTAAAAAGCCGGTTGTTGTCTATATGGAAAAAGGTGTAGATGTGCTGGTCTCCTTTATGGGTGCGGCGTATAGCTGTAACTTCTATTCGCCTATAGATGTAGACATGCCTGCCAGCCGTATCAATAAAATTCTGGAAGTTTTATCGCCGGAGTTAGTGGTGACGACCGAAACATTAAAAGAAAAATTTGAAAGCTATGACTATCAGGGCGATTTCCTCATATTTGAGGAAGCAAAAGACGCTGATATCTGTGAAGAAAAAATTAATGCAGCAAGGCAAAAGGGCATTGATACGGATTTACTTTATGTATTGTTTACGTCCGGTTCGACAGGCATTCCGAAAGGTGTAACGATTGCGCACCGCAGTGTCATTGATTATATTGACTGGGTAACGGAAACATTTCATATTACGGAGAAAGACAGCTTCGGAAATCAGGCACCGTTTTATTTTGATAATTCTATTTTGGATATTTACAGTACGTTAAAGACCGGCGCGACGACCTATATCATTCCGAAGAATCTTTTTGCACAGCCGGTATTATTACTGGAATATATAAAGGAGAAAAAAATCAACACGATATTCTGGGTTCCGTCAGCGCTTATCGTGGTAGCGAAACTGAAAGCATTCCGCAACGTGGATTTGTCGGATACTTTAAAAAGAGTCCTTTTCTGCGGAGAGGTTATGCCCAATAAACAGTTGAATACATGGCGTAAATTTCTGCCGGATGTGACATATGCGAATCTTTATGGTCCGACAGAGATAACGGATGCATGCACATATTATATTGTAGACCGTGAATTTTCGGATGATGAACCGCTGCCTATCGGAATACCTATGGCGAATACGGATATCCTTGTATTAAATGAAAAAGATGAACCAGTGACGGGAGATGAAGTTGGAGAATTGTGTGTACGGGGAACTTCTCTTTCGATGGGATATTACCGTAATCCGGAAAAGACGAAAGAGGCTTTTGTACAGAACCCGCTCAATCCGTTCGTACCGGAGATTATTTACCGTACCGGAGATTTGGTTAAATATAATGAATATGGTGAAATAATTTATTTATCAAGAAAAGATTTCCAAATCAAACATATGGGGCATAGGATTGAACTCGGAGAAATTGAAACAGCAGTATCTTCACTGGAGGAAATATCTTTATGCTGTTGTCTCTATGATGAAAAGCATCAGAGAATTGAACTTTTTATTGAAGCGGAACTGGATAAGGCATATATCAATGAGCGGCTTTCCGGAATGATTCCGGAATATATGCTGCCGAATAAGGTCATTACACTTAAGGAAATACCAATCAATGCCAATGGAAAGATTGACAGGGTGAAATTAAAAGAATTGCTATAGAAAGGTATGATGTTATTATGACGGCATTTCAAAGAATTATCATAATAGGCTATGGTAAGATTGCCGGAGAGATATTATCTTATGTAAAAGAACGTCAAAAAGATTTCGGATACCGGATATCATATATTGAGCATGAAGTTCATTCGTTTAGCGTTACGGAAAAAATATGTAAAGAAAATGACGTTCCGTTTCTGCGGATAGAGGATAAAAAAGAACTGGCGGCGTATTTTATGGCAGTGCAGGAGAAGACATTGATTATCAGTGCCAGTAACAACTTTTTATTCCCTGGGGAGTTAGTGGAGAAAGAAAATATCACCATTATGAATTTTCACAATGCACTGCTTCCGGATTATCCGGGCAGGAATGCGCCAAGCTGGGTGATTTATGCGGGAGAGAAAACAACGGGAATTACATGGCACTATGTAACGGCAGGCGTAGATGAGGGAAACATTATTATTCAGAAAAAATGTGAAATCGGCGCGGATACAAAGGCATATGAGCTGGCGGAGCAGCTTATGAACCTTGCCTATGAGGCATTTACGGAAAGTTTTGATGCGGTCATGGAAGAACGGGTCAATGCGAAACCGCAGGGATTTGCTGCAAATCGTAAAATGTATCGTTCCTATGAAGTGCCGTCGGATGGATTTTTTGAAATGGAAAGAGCCCCGGAGGAAATTTACTGTCTGCTGCGAAGCGTAGACTATGGTAAAAATGATATTTTCCCACGGATACAGACGATAGTAGATGGTAAACGTGTGGAAATTTTACGATATCGAAAGATTTCTGCTGCGAAACGGAAAGAGGAAGAGGGCTTTCTTTATCTGCCGCTCGGAGCGGATGATTTGCTGAAAATAAAATATATAAGCAAAGGAGAATAACATGGAAGAGAAAATTTTGGAGATTTTAGAAGAACATTGCGAGGAAGCGTTGGACTATGATGGAGAGAGCATGATGGAGGACGGCATTATTGATTCTTTTACGGTCATTAATGTAGTCAGTGATTTGGAAGATGAATTTGATATTGAAATTGATGCAAAATATGTGGTAGCGGAAAATTTTAAGAATAAAGAAGCCATTATTGCATTAGTGAAAAGACTGTTGGAGGAATAAATGCAGTTTCTATCCTATTACTTTATCATACTATGGGTATTGGCTTTTGCTTTATATTATTTGTTCCCGAAGAAAATGCAGTGGTATGTGCTGCTTGCGGTAAGCCTTTTATTTTATGTCATCGGCTCCCATGGGATTCCATATGCGCTGCTTATCACGGCGGCGACGACATACGGCTGCGGACTCTACTTGAAAAAAAGTCTGGCGGCACAGAAATCGGAGCAGGCACAGTGCGGCGACAAGGAACAGAAAAAGGCTGTTAAGCTTACATTTGAAAAAAAGAGAAAACGAGTACAGATTATATATTTTGCTGTCAATCTGGCACTGCTGGTATTTCATAAATATACGGGAAATATCATTATGCCGATTGGCATCTCTTTCTATACGCTGACGGCTATGAGTTATGTCATTGACGCAGGAAGAGAAAACTGTGAAGTGGAAACCAATTTTCTGAAAGTGCTTTTATTTTTATCTTATTTTCCTGCGATTACACAGGGACCGTTTAACCGCTTTACCCATATGAAAGAACAGTTCGAAGCCGAACATGAATTTAGCTATGAAAAAATGCTGCGGGGTATCCAGCGCTTTGTATGGGGAGCATTTAAAAAGCTTGTTATTGCAGACCGGATAGGCATTTTTGTAGACCGGGTTTTTGGCAGTGATATATCTGCGGTTTCCGGCAGTATCTATGCCTGCGCCATTGTTTTTTATATGTTACAGCTATATGCGGATTTTTCAGGCTATATTGATATGGCGGCAGGTATCAGTGAAACGTTTGATATCGCTTTGCCGGAGAACTTCAAAAGACCTTATTTTGCCGGGTCAGTGGCGGAGTTCTGGCGCAGATGGCATATTACGCTGGGGACATGGTTTAAAGATTATGTGATGTTTTCTTTTGTGATGTCCGCGCCCGGACGGAAGATTGGAAAGTTCTGTAAAAAGAAATGGAGTCTATTGGGAAAACATGTTGTGCCGATTTTAGGGACAATGCTCGTCTGGTTTTTTACGGGAGTATGGCACGGCAGAACAATAAATTATATGCTTTGGGGAGTTTATTACGGACTTATTATGAGTCTGTCACTTGTGTTGGAATCCCGCTATCCTGTTTGGAAGCAAAAGCTTCATATAAAAGAGGGAAAAGGATATCAGCTGTTATGCATGATTAGGACATGGGTGATTATTTTTGT
This sequence comes from uncultured Bacteroides sp., assembly GCA_964554405.1. Taxonomy (GTDB): domain Bacteria; phylum Bacillota; class Clostridia; order Lachnospirales; family Lachnospiraceae; genus UBA3282. Next base: position 7,844 of record CAZKOR010000060.1, read on the forward strand.
AGCGGATGTACTGATTCGCAGTGAAAGTCTGGCACAGGCCGGAGCCGTTTACGGTGCATTTTTCACCCGGTTTCATGCGAAAGCATTATTATCAAGCACTCTTACATCTTACGGGCTGAGTAAATATGAATTTCTTTTGCTCTTTGCAGTATTGCTTATTTGGCTTTTGGTTTCGATTTTAGAAGAACGTGAAAAGGATGTTAGAGCTTGTCTTGCGGCAAAACCTGTGATTATCAGATGGGTTTGCTATTATGGAATCGTGTTATTGGTATTGATAACAGGAATTTATGGCGGTAATTATGATACGGCGGCATTTTTATATCAAAGTTTTTGAAAAGCGCAGATGAAGGGAGTTTTCATATGCGGAAAATTGCATTTCATTTAAATTGTTTGGAACAGGGCGGAGCGGGTTGTTACCAATCTCGCGAATCAGTTTACAGCAAAAGGATATCAGGTTCTCATTGCGACAGAATGGTACGGTGAAGATGAGTTTCAGATTGATGAAAGGATCCAACGTGTTCATGTCGGCTTACGGGATGGTGATGAAAAAAAGAACCATTTATTGCAGATTCTGCTTCGCATTAAATATTTAAGGGATTTTATCAAAAAAGAAAAACCGGATATTCTGATACCGTTTGCCAGGAAAGCCCTTTACCGAGGGCTGATGGCAGCATACCTGCAAAAAAATTCCCGTATTATTTTGAATCCCATACATCCGAAATATATCGGCACGCCGAAACCGGAAAAAAGAACTAAAAGTGTGGTGCAGTCGGGGGAAATGAATAGCGAGGAGGAAATTCAGAAAATGAATATAAAATGGAAGCAGTATTTAAAAGGTTTTGTTATTGGTTTGAATTGTCTTGCAATATTTTTTATGATTTATGTTATTGCGGCAAGTGCGGGCTATACGGTATTGTTAGGTGATGATTTTACGCATGGTGTAAGGGTGGGGGCGTTTCATCTCTCTTTACCAAAGTATTTTGTTGCCTCGCTTCAATATATGAGGGAAATATATTTAGATTGGCAGGGAACTTACTTTGCAATGTTTCTTCAGGCGTTTTTATCTCCTATCAACAACTTTGGATTATCACAGTTAAAAATTGTTATGATAATTAATGCGGTTTTCTTTTTTGCCTCTTTATTTGCCGTACTCTGGACTGGTTTTCATTTTATTTCCAAGGAGAATAAAATGCTGTGTGTCAGGCTGACTGTATTTTCTGTTATTTTATTTTCCATATTGGATGCTGATGTCTTTACGGAAATCTTCTTTTGGTATTCCGGAGCAGTAGTGTATAGTATGCCGTTTTCTTTTATGTTTATAGCAATCACGTTTTTTCTATTATCTAATTATGATGGACTTACAAAGATAAAAAGCAATACTTTTGCCGCTTTTGCAGCCCTTTTTCTTTTTTGTGCCGTGGGAGGTTCTTTGACAGTGTCGGGAACAGGCTGTTATATTATTTTACTATTAACGTTGGGATTTTATTTTATCACGCGGACAGTGTCAATTAAAAATATAGTTGTCACAGTGGCAGGAATAATAGGTGCACTTATTAATACGATAGCGCCCGGTAATTTTTCACGGCATACTTATACCAGTGGTGATGGTGCTTTCCTTTTGCTGCAATCTGTTAAATGGGCAGTGAAAAATGTTTTATCGGAAATGGAACGCCTTACGAAGGAAACGATGTTTAGTGTCATGTTAATTGCTATGATTTTGCTTGGCATATATCTATCAAAAAATCTGCAGCCCATCATAAAAACATATGGCGTTATCAGTATTCTGGCATTGGCAACCGGATTTGTAGCAGCGTTTCCTGTTGCATTAGGGTATGCAGGTCCAGCTTTTCCTAACAGGTGTTGTTTTATTTTAGATGTTGTTTTAGTGCTGTCTTTGCTGAATTTAGCAGTATTCATTGGATGTTGCCTGAATATTGGGGGGGATATCAGAAAGCAGAAGTTCCTGCGCTGTATTGATTATCATAATGATAGCTTCATTTCTGTTATCGCCGGAAAGAGTTTCTGATTCATCCCTGCTTGCCGTAGCAGAATCACTGCACAATGGTTCTTATCAAAACTATTATGCAGAATGTATAGCAATTTATGATTATTTGGAAAACTGCGAAGAAGATGATGTCGTCTTGCAAATGCCCTCCTATATAGAAAATTTTGAATGTTTTTATTTTGATGATGATGAAACGGCATGGGTAAATGTGGGATTGGCTGAGTACTATCATAAAAAATCTGTAAAAAGAAAGAACGAATAAGCTTGCGGCACAATAATCCCTTGTCACATTATCAGACAACATATATAATATAAAGGAATTAAAACAGTGATATTATGAGAAAGAATGAGATATTAAAATAGATATGACCCGTAAACAATTTGTACAAAGTATTATCTTCATAGTGATTTTTTTACTGGTATTGGTTCCGGTTTCTTACATTGTCCGGACAAACGGCGATGTAAAAGACCGCTTTTCAGGATTTTATGCGGAAGAGGACAATACGCTTGATATTGTCATGATTGGTTCGAGTCCGGTATTTCCTTATTATAGTACGCCTAAGCTATGGGGAGAGACAGGGATTGCAGCATATCCGCTTTCTTCTAATGTGCAAAGACCTGCCGCCATGAAATATCTGGTAAAAGAGGCACAGAAAACACAGTCGCCCGCTCTTTACATTTTTGAGATGCGGATGTATACGATGGAAGATGCCGGATTAACTGAAAATATGGCGTATACAAGGGGTGTCACGGATAATCTGAAATATTCTAAAAACCGCGTGGAAACAATACAGGCTTTGGTGCCGGAAACAGAAGAGCGCCTGAGTTATTACATTGATTTGTTTAAATACCATACTAACTGGAAAATGTTTGCGCTTCCTTCCGAATGGCATAACTGGCGTTATGAAAAAGAAAACAGTCTCAAAGGCTTTTTTGTAAAAGATGAAGTCGGACCGACACCGATGCCAGCTGCGGGAGGCATGGAAGGTGAATTGGCGATTCCGGAAGAACAGGAAGCATATTTACGGGAACTGTTGCAATATTTACAGGAAAATGAATTGCAAGCGTTATTTATTGTATCTCCTTACGGGATAAGTACGGAAGACCAGCAAATGTTTAATTATATGGACGGTATCATAGAGGAAGCCGGATATCAGTTCTTAAATATGAATAATTATTATGAGGAAATCGGTATTGTCTTTGAGGAAGATTTTGCTGATTATGCCAGTCATACGAATGCTGTCGGCGCAGAGAAATGTACGGCGTTTCTGGAAGATTATCTGCTTGCTAACTATCAGTTTACCGACAAGAGAGGTAACGAGCGTTATGATTCGTGGAACAAAGCGTATGAACTATGGCTTGATGAACTAGAGGAAGCTTCTGCGGTGATTGCAGAGCATATTGCCAATGAAGATTACGCAGTGATAGACGAGTAAAGGAGAGAAAGAACGATGTTTTCATTTGAGGATTACAAAGAGATTATCAGAATTATAAAAGCAACGGGCAGGCATGCCAATTATGCCGATGCCCTGAAAAAGGACAAGTTCATTATCATGCGTCATGATGTGGAATACAGCGTGGAAAGGGCTTATGAACTTTCCAGAGTGGAACAGAGCATGGACTTTGTTTCCACATACTTTTTTCAGTGGACAAATAATTCCTATAATGTTCTTTCCAGAAGAAATCTGGATATGATTAAGGATATGCATGAGAGAGGACAGCATATCGGACTTCATTTTGCATTAAACGGAGTGACGGATATGACGGAGATACGTAAGCGTATACAAAAAGAAGCGGATATTTTGAGCGAAATGTTCGGCTTTGCGATTAAGGAATTTTCTATTCACCGGCCGTCCAAAGACGTATTACGTGAAAATATTAAACTGGACGGATTTCTTAATGCCTATCAGGATGATTTCTTTACTTTTGCGGAGCAGGTGACGGAAGAGACGCCCGTTGCCGTAAAATATATGTCGGATGCCAATCATATCTGGCGTTATGGTTATCCGGATGAAAAGAACATTACCGGATATGATAAGGTACAGATTCTGACACATCCGTTTGCATGGTGCAAAGAGGGATATAATAATTTTAACAATTACAGAGCGTTGGTGCAGGAAAAATATGAGGAACTAATTGCTTCCATAGATCAGGAGTGCAAGGATTTCGGCGAATACAAGGATTATTTCATTGAGAAATATCAACGCTAGGAACGGAACATAAAGGAGAACGGAATGTGCGGTATCTGCGGTTATATCAGTAAAAAGAATATTACCATAGAACAGCTGAAGGCGATGAATGATACGATGTATCATAGAGGACCGGATGACAGCGGAGAAGAAATCTATGAGATGTCTTGCGGGTATCAGGTAGGATTCGCGCAAAGAAGATTATCTATTCTGGATTTGTCGGCTTTGGGGCACCAGCCCATGCACTCTGCGGATAAAAGAATTTCCGTTGTTTATAACGGAGAAATATATAATTTTACGGAGTTAAAGGAAAAACTGTCGGATTATCCGTTCCGTTCGCAGTGTGATACGGAAGTTATCATTGCCGCTTATTTAAAATGGGGCGTCGATTGTGTGAAGCATTTTAACGGTATGTTTGCTATTGCGTTATATGACAGGGAGAGTAACGATGTTTATTTGATGCGTGACAGAATCGGCAAAAAACCGCTTTATTATTGGAAATCGGGAGATTCCCTTGTCTTTGCTTCAGAGTTAAAACCCATCATGGCACATCCCAATTTTCCACGGGAAATCCGTACGGAAGTCATATCACGATATTTGTATCAGCAGTATATTAATGCACCGGACAGTATTTTTAAAGATGTCTATAAGGTGGAGCCGGGAAGCCTTCTGCGTTTTCATAAGGGAGAAATAGCAACCCTGAAATATTGGGATATTAAGAAAGTATATAAAGAGCAGAGTGAAAATCCCATTCAAAGCTATGAAGAAGCGAAAGAGCTCTTAAAGAAAAGTTTAAAGAAATCTGTGAAGGCACGTATGATTGCGGATGTGCCGCTGGGCTCTTTTTTAAGCGGCGGATATGATTCTTCTCTTGTAACGGCGATCGCACAGGAACATTCCGATACGCCGGTTAAGACATTTTCCATAGGATTTCATGAAGAAAAATATAATGAGGCAAAATATGCAAAAGCGGTCGCGGAATATCTCGGAACGGCACATACGGAACTTTATATTGATGAACAGGAGATGTTTCATCTGGTAGAGAGCATTCCGAAGTATTATGATGAGCCTTTTGCGGACAGTTCCCAAATTGCTACCATGCTTGTATCGGAGCTGGCTAAAAAGCATGTGACGGTAGCCTTGTCGGGAGACGGCGGGGATGAATTTTTCTGTGGCTATAATATCTATGAAAATATCAGTCAGGCACAGAAGCTGGACATAGCAGGCGGGATGGTGCATGCCCTCTGTCAGATGCCGGGCATAAAGAGGATGAGAATAGAAGATAAGCTGCCGTTTCGTGTACGTGTGATTGCGGGGAATAGGGAAAAAGAGAGCAAGACGCAGTTTGGTACGGGAAATTATATTGTTAAGGCAAAAGCCATGGTAAAAGAAACAGGAAATGCATTACCGGTACATTATCTGATAGAAAGCAGTTATGGCGTAGGGAACTGGCAGATTCGCCGGATGCTGCTGGATATGGATACTTATCTGCCGGGAGACATCCTCTGTAAAGTGGACAGGGCTTCTATGAAGTATTCTCTGGAAGCGAGATGTCCTATTTTGGATACAGGTGTTATGGAATTGTCTTACCGGATTCCGCATCAATATAAATATGCGAACGGAGATAAAAAGCATATCCTGAAAGATATTGCCTATGACTATATTCCGAAAGATTTGTTAGACAGGCCTAAAGTAGGCTTTGCTGTACCGCTTGACAAGTGGCTGCGTGGACCGTTAAAGGAGCAATTGTTAGATTACAGTAGTTATGATTACCTGCAGAAGCAGGGAATTTTTGATGCGGCCTATACTTCTGATATGATTCAGAATTACATCAAGACCGGAGATGCAGGTCCGGCAACAGGAGCAAACTATTCCAAACTCGCGTGGTCGTTCTTTGTATTCCAGCAATGGTATCAAAGCTTACAGGCGTATTAAAGGGTGAAAAATGGGCGATAAATTAAAAAGGAACTTAATAAAAACGCGGGACGCAAGCCAAAATGAATTAAATAACAACATGGACAGGCAAAAAAAGCAAAAATTTGAAAAAAATGCAGGAAAAGTTGCATTTTACATCGGTTCCTTACATAAAGGCGGGGCGGAACGCGTTTTTGTCAATTTAGCGGAGTATTTCTTAAATCAGGATTATCAGGTTCTTATGGTAACGCAGTATCAAAAAGAGGACGAATACGAGCTTGCCGAGGGCATTGACAGGGTGATTTCCGATATTACACCGCAGGAGACAACAGACAGCAGGATTGTGAACTTCTGGCGGCGTTTGGAGAAGATGCACCGCATATGGAAGCAGGAAAAACCTGATTTAGTATTGTCCTGTGCGGGGAAGAATAACTTTATGACAATCGTGACAACAATGTTTACAAAGACGAAACCGGTTGTATCGGTTGTTGGAGAGGCAAAAGAGGAATATCCGGGGAAACTGATGCGAATGTTAGCCAATTTATTATTTCCTCATGCGGCAGGTGTTGTTTTACAGACGGAACGTTCCCGCAGCTTTTTCTCGAAACGAGTAGGGAAAACAGCTGTTATACTTCCGAATTCACTGAATCCGCTGTTCATAAGACCTGCGTTTCAGGGAGAGCGGGAAAAGCGGATTGTTTCTGTCGGACGTATGGATGCCAATAAAAATCATGAGATGATGATTCGGGCTTATGCAAAACTCGCAGCGAAATATCCGGAATATACGTTGACAATATATGGAGACGGTGAACTCAGAAGTCATTTGGAGAAATTGATTGATTCTCTTGAACTGTCCGATAGAGTATTCCTACCGGGTGTTATTTTAAATGTGGCGGATGAAATTGAGAAAGCATCACTGTTTCTTTTGACCTCTTATTCCGAGGGTGTATCAAATGCACTGATAGAGGCAATGGCATTAGGGCTTCCGGTGATTGCAACCGATGTGCCAAGCGGTGGAACGGTAGAATTGATTGAGCATGGCAAAAACGGATGGATCATTCCGGCAGGAGATGAGACAGCGTTGGAAAAAGCTATGGATAAGCTTTTATCTGATAGGGAGCTGGCTGAAAGCCTGGGGGCGCAGGCACGTAAGCTGCAGGAAAGGTTTGCGCCTGAACGGGTGAATAGGCAGTGGCAGGCATATTTCGAGGAACTAAGAAAGGGATAATTATCATGTGTGGAATTGCCGGATTTTGTAATGGAGAATTTGACTGGAAAAAGAATATAGAGCGGATGAATGACCGGATGTATCATAGAGGACCGGACGCTTCCGGCATCTGGGCATCAGAAGATAAGCGGGTTGTGTTGGGACATCGCAGATTATCTATTGTAGATTTAACTTCCGGCGGCTCTCAGCCGATGGAATCACATGACGGACGTTATATAATGGCTTATAATGGGGAAATTTACAATTATCAGGACATAAAAAGAAAATTAATACAAGAGGAAAAAGTGGCTGCTTTTAGAGGGACTTCTGATACGGAAGTGCTTTTGGAAGCAGTTTCCGCATATGGATTGCATGAAACTTTAAACAAGAGTAAAGGAATGTTCGCCATTGCCCTGTACGACAAAAAAGAACATGAGTTATTTTTGGCGAGAGACAGGGTTGGTGAAAAACCATTGTATTATGGATTCGTTGGAAAAACCTTTGCCTTTGCGTCGGATTTGAATGCGTTGACTTGTTTGGATAATTTTGCAAACCCAGTAAACAAGGGTATTCTGGAAACTTATTTCCGTTATGGATATATTCCGGCGCCGTATTCTTTTTATCAAAATATTTGGAAATTAGAGCCCGGAAAAGTGCTGAAAATTAAATTGCCATTCAATAAATATGACATTGAAGCGTATTGGTCGATGCGCGAAACTGCTTATTATGGGCAAACACATCTTTTTCAGGGTACGGAAGAAGAAGCTGCAGAAGAGTTAGAAAAGCGTTTGAAGAATGCTATCCTTGGGCAGATGGCTGCAGATGTGCCGGTAGGCGCTTTCCTTTCCGCAGGGATTGACAGCCCTACGATTGTTGCTCTGATGCAGTCGTTAAGTGAGAGAAAAGTCAGAAGTTATACAATCGGTATGTGGGAAAAGGATTATAATGAGGCTGAGATTGCGAAACAGATTGCGGCGTATCTCGGTACGGAGCATACGGAGTTATACATTACGGAAGAAGATGCTAAACAGGTGATTCCGAAACTCGGCACGATGTTTGGTGAGCCGTTTGCGGATTCCTCCCAGATACCGACATATCTTGTCAGCCAAATGACAAAGGAACATGTGACGGTATCGTTAAGCGGAGACGGCGGAGATGAGTTGTTTTGCGGTTATGGCACATACGCATCTGTTGGACGTATTTGGAATCAAACAGAAAAAATACCGAGCGTTATTAGAAAGCCGGTAAGTGCGGCAATCCTTCACAGCCCATGGGGGAAAAGCGGCGCTCTGGCAGTTAGAGCGAGACTGCTTGGCGCTTCCGGTATAGAGGATATGTACAGACGCTCAGCAGTGGGAGAGGGAATAGAACTGGTGGCGCCGGATGTAATGAGGGAACTTGCAGGGGAAAATGGCAGCGGACGATGTACGACTGTTATGGAGGATTATTCGGATTCTTTTTTACCGGAGCCTGTTCATAATCTGATGTTAATGGACATGCTGATGTACCATCCGGACGATATTCTGACAAAAGTGGACAGAACGGCAATGGCGGTTTCACTGGAAACAAGAGTGCCGATGTTGGATAGGGATGTTGTAGAGTTTGCATGGACTCTGCCCCTTGCTTATAAAAAACAGGGAGATGTCACAAAAAAAATATTGCGTGATATTTTATATAAATACGTGCCGAGAGAACTGATGGAGCGTCCGAAAAAAGGATTTGCCATTCCTTTGCAAAAATGGTTAAAGCAGTCTGAACTGCGTGAATGGGCGGAGAGTCTGTTGGATAGGAAACAGATAAAAGAGCAAGGGTTATTAAATGCGGACAGTGTTGAGAGAATGTGGAAAGATTTTATAGAGCGTGATATCTGGCGTCAGCAGATATGGCATGTATTGATGTTTCAAGCACAATGCAAAAAATGAATTTATCGTATCCAAACTTTAGGAGGGCTGACAATGAAAGTAATGGAGCATTATGTTTTAGATAAAATTCCAAAGGAGCAGCAGACAGAAAAAATTTCTGTCATTGTGACGGCTTATAATATAGAAGCGTATCTGGAACGCTCCGTACGTTCTATCTGTCAGCAGACATATCAAAATCTGGAAATTATTCTGGTAGATGACGGTTCTACCGATAAAAGCGGAGAACTTTGTGACAGGATGGCGAAAGAGGATGAGCGAATCCGGGTGATTCATAAAAAAAACGGCGGTCCTGCGGAAGCCAGAAATGAGGGTATGGGCATTGCCACGGGAAGTCTTATTGGTTTTGTAGACGGAGATGACTACATTGATACGGATATGTATGAAAAAATGCTTTCTGCCATGTTAAAAGAGCAGGCGGATATTGCAGTTTGCAGATACAGACGGGTATATCATGACGGAATGCAGGACGATTCAATAGACCGTGTTATTTTATGGGAGGGACAGGAAGCACTGCAATATTATATAGAAGAACGGGATGAATACGATATTCAGAATGCTGCATGGAATAAGCTTTATCGGCGTAGAGTGTTGGACAATCTGCGTTTTCCTGTCGGAAAATGGTATGAGGATATTATGTTTGCGACAAAAGCGCTGAGCAATGCCGATAGATGTGTTTACCTTGACAGTGCCTGTTATAATTATATAATAGACAGAGAAGGCAGTATTATGAATGCGCAGGTAAACCCCCGTACTTTTACGGACCATATACCGGCATATCAGGAGAAAACGAGATTTTTGCAGGCGCTTGGCAGACAGGATTTAGCTGATATTCATACTTATTTTTTTTATAAGAGGCTTTTGCTTTTTTATAATCAGTTAAAAAAAGGCTCGCTTCCGAATCGGAATGAACATCTAAAAAAAATAACGGAAGTTATCAAAGAGAGCGTTCCGAAAGAGCAGGAAACGTATGAGAGAATATATCGGTGTAAAGCTGCAAATCCAAATGAAAAAAAGAAAATGGATCTATTTCTGAAATCGCCTAAGCTTTACTGGGCTGTTATGTGTATCAATGAAGCGGTGATTCTTCCAATAAAAACGAGAAAAAACGGGTAAAGATAGAATATCGGAGGTAAAGATATGATTATCATCCAGATGGCAGGCGGGCTGGGAAACCAGATGTTTCAATATGCTCTTTACAGACAGCTTATCAGCATGGGAA
>CAZKOR010000061.1:0-18182 GCA_964554405.1 uncultured Bacteroides sp.
CACTTCCTTCAGATAATTGACTGTCTCAAGCTCTTCTTCGATTTCATCCTCAGACATCTCAATATATGATAAACCCATTTTCCCATATAAAGTAATCAAATCCATTTTGAAAATTCCAAGAATTTCAGCAGCTCTTCCATGTGATATTATTCCCTGTTGTATATAAGGATATAGTATCATAGCATTTATTTTAAGCTGCTCATCCTTGTTTGATGGCATTGCAAATTAGTAGTATCCATAACAGTTTCATATTTATTATATACCCAAAAGACCTTTTTCTCAATCCACCCCTCTGTTTTTACTCTTCTATAATTTCCCCTTTGTTTTGCAAAGACATAATTAAATTGAACATATCTTTAAGACCTTGTTGATATGTAAAATAAGCGTATAGAGCCGACTCTTCATGGACGGCAGAATCATATCTGTCTATTATGTTTCGCATTGACGTTGAAGAATCTATTTTTTCTAATTCTTCAAGCAGCAAGTGTACTTTTTCTCTTATTTCAAGATATTTGGCATTTTGCAAAATTAGTTTGTCTAGCCTTTCGCTCATGGCATGTTCTGTTAATAAATTTATCATTTCATCTTTTTTCATTCGGGTATTCTCCCTTCTTTCAATTATTCTCCTCCTCCTCTAGAAGTCTGTCTACAAAATATTTCCAGTATATCGGAAATATAAAACTAATCGTCTATTGGTTATAATTTTAATTCAAGAGGTGGTGAAAGAAGTGATAACGTTTGACCCGCTCTGGCGTACTCTAAAAGAGAGGAACGTCAGCGTATATGAATTGTTGGAAAAACATAAATTTAGCCATGGTACATATGATAGTATTAAGCACAATCGCAATGTAACACTGAATACAATAGACCAGCTTTGCAAAATCTTGCATTGTAATGTTTCTGACATTGTAGAATATAAAGAAAATGAAGAAAAAAGAAACCGCGACTTCTGACAGCGCGGTTTTTTATTTTTACATAATGCAAGAATTATTTGCTATATCAATAGACATAACTTTAAAAAGACATTATACTAACAAAATAAGGGAACAAGAGTTTTATTGCGAAGCATGTAAATATTTTCTGTAGTTTTCGCCAAAAGTGATTGAGAATATCACGGATTCAAATTATAATAAATATAGTTTGATGTTTTGAAGATACACATTTCATCAAAAAGAAAGGAGAAGGTGTTATATGAACGAGGTATTAACAAAAATTCAAAAATTGGGAATCGTTCCGGTAGTTGTTGTAAACAACGTGAATGAGGCTGAACCGCTGGCAAAAGCGCTGTGCGAGGGAGGTCTTCCGGTAGCGGAAGTAACATTCCGTACGGATGCGGCAGAAGACTCTATCCGCATTATGAAACAGAAGTTTCCGAAGATGTTAGTCGGTGCGGGAACCGTGCTGACAACAGAACAGGTAGACCGTGCAGTGAATGCAGGCGCTGAATTTATCGTAAGTCCGGGACTTAATCCTACGGTTGTAGAATATTGTATCAAAAAAGACATACCGGTTGCACCGGGATGCAGCTGCCCTTCAGATATGGAAAAAGCTTTGGAACTGGGACTGGAAGTAGTTAAATTTTTTCCTGCGGAAGCTTCCGGCGGCTTAAAGGCGATTAAAGCTATGGCAGCGCCTTACGTGAACTTGAAATTTATGCCTACAGGCGGAATTAATGCAAAGAATATCAACGAATACCTTGCATTTCCGAGAATTATCGCCTGCGGCGGAAGCTGGATGGTGAGCAGTGACCTTGTAAAGAATAAAGAGTTTGATAAGATTAAGGAATTGACAAAAGAAGCGGTTATGACTGTTCACGGATTTGAGTTAAAGCATGTCGGCATTAACTGTGAAAGTGAAGAGGAAGCGAATAAGACAACGGATATGTTTGATAATGTTTTCGGCTTTACCAAGAAACCGGGTAACAGTTCCATTTTTGCCGGAACTTATATAGAAGCAATGAAAACACCGTATCTGGGAGCAAAAGGACATATTGCTATCGGCACCAACAATATTGAACGTTCTATTGCTTATCTGGAAGCGCTTGGCATTGAGGTGGATATGGAAACAGCAAGCCGTAAAGAAGGTGTGCTGAGAGCCGTATATTTAAAAGAGGAAGTGTCAGGATTCGCATTGCATTTATTACAGAAGTAGAGGAAAACGGACAATATGGATTGTTTAAAAACGGCAGAGGGGAAAAGACAATTATGGTTTACCTATTTTGCATTTATGCTAAATGGTGTGCTGGCGTTGTCAATTGGTTCTCTTCTACCGTTCATCCGTGAAGCAAGGGGATTGGATTATGCGTTTGCAGGTATGATAGTCAGCCTGCATTCCATAGGAAATCTTGTTTCCAGTTTCGCATCAGGTACCTTATCGGTATGGATTGGCAGGAAAAGGAGCATTTTACTGTTTAATGCATGCTATGCGCTTGCCTATGTCCTGATTATTTACGGAAACAGCAATTTTACATTAGCAGCGGCATTTTTAATGACCGGACTGTCACGGGGCGCTTCCAGTAATTTCGGTAATTATACCATTAATAATTTAGCGCCGGGAAAAGCGGGCTATTTGAATGGGCTGCATGCTATGTTTTCAATAGGCGCGTTTTCTTTTCCGATATTCCTGACAGTTTTGACACGTACCGATTCGGACAAATGGATATCTGCCTGTTATTTTATGATAGTCATGGGTATACTTAGCTGGCTGCTTTACTTTTTGAGTCCGGTCCCTACGGAAGCAGGCGGAGCGAAAGGGCAAAAGAGTGCAGAGAACAACTTCGGTTTCTTGAAAGAACCGTTATTCTATCTTTGTACTTTAACGATGTTTTTTTACCTGTGTGTGGAACAGGGCGTAATCGGATGGCTGATTACCTATTTTGTTGATACGGGATTGTTGAGTAATTCTTTGTCACAGCTTATGGCGAGCGTGCTCTGGATTATGATGCTTGCGGGACGGCTTACCGCCGCATGGATGTCGGAAAAAGTAAAAAAAGAAAAAATGCTGCTTATAATGGGTATCGGATTTGTATGTTTCTTTTTTTTATTGCTGCTTTGTAAAAATACGGTACCGATTATTATCGGGATCATGGGATTTGGCTACAGCATGGCGGGCATTTATCCGACTACCGTATCGTTTTGCGGCAGGCTGATTCAGAAATATGCCATAGCGTGGAGTTTTATTCTGACAACGGCAAGTCTGGGTTCGATTTTGATGCCGATGATTATCGGAAGAATTGCACAAAGTGCGGGCATCGCTTACGGTATGAGTTCGATTGTAGTTGTGGTATTGATTGATTTGGTTTTGATTGCGGCGCTGAATGTATATGTCAAATTGCATAAAAATCACACCTAAAATTAGGTAAAAAAGTAGAAGATTGCACATGGCATAGGGTAGAAGCTTGACTTAGTAGGTAGATTTAGTATAATTAGAAGCAAATTTTGTATTATAGAATGACAGTTTTATAATACAAAGCACTGATGATATTTTGTAGTCAGTGAGGGGGGAAGGTGACTTTCCAAATATAATCAGGAGGAAAAAGAATGAAGGCAAAAAGAGTATTATCAACAATGGTAGCAGCAGTTACGGTTGCTGCTATGTTAGCGGGATGCGGCAGTTCAGGCGGATCCAGTGCAGGTGGAGCTACAGATTTCTCTAATCAGTCTATTACATGTATCGTGCCTTACGATGCAGGTGGTGGTACAGATACAGTTATGAGAGCTTTAGCAGACGCGGCAAAAGGTTCTTTCAAAAATGTTACAGTCGAGAATCGTTCAGGTGCGGGCGGTGCAACAGGTATGTTAGCAGGCGCTGCGGCAAAAGCGGACGGAACGACAGTTACCATGATTACGGTTGAGCTTACAACATTAGAGGCTATGGGAACTAACGCAGGACTTACATATTCTATGTTTAAGCCGATTATGATGGTAAACAGCGCTTGTTCTGCAATTACGGTAAAGGCAGACGACAGCCGTTTTGGAACATTGGAAGATTTAATTGAGTACAGCAAGAGCAATGAGTTACAGATGGGTAATTCCGGTAACGGTGCAATCTGGCATCTTGCAGCAGCAGGTCTTGCTGAAACAGCAGGTACGGACTTTAAGCATGTTGCTTATGACGGTGCAGCAGGTGCAATCACAGACTTGCTTGGCGGACATATCGATGCAGTAGCTGTTTCTTATGCAGAAGTTGCAAGCTATGTAGAGAGCGGAGACTTAAAAGTTTTGGCAGTTATGAGTGATAACCGTCTGGATTCCATTCCGGATGTACCGACATGTAAAGAGTGTGGATATGATGCGGTTCTTGGTACATGGAGAGGTTTGGGCGTTCCTGCTGATACACCGGACGAAGTAGTAGACGCATTGTACAAGGCTTTCTCTGATGCGGCAAATTCCGCTGAATTCAAAGAATTCATGGATAACTCCAACAATGTAATCGATATTATGGACGGTAAGTCATTTGAGGAACGTATCCAGAAAGATTTGGAAATTTACACAGGTCTGGTTGAAAACCTTGGATTAAAAGTACAGTAATAAAGGAATTATAAGTTCGGCAAAATTATAGGTAGTTATGAGCTAAACGGTTTGTGGAATCAGCGAGGAAGCTTCAGTTTGCTTCTTCGCTGATTTTCTTTAACGAATAGTTAATCGGAGGAAATATAATGAAAAAAGGAAATATTATTACTTCCATTCTTGTCATCGCACTGAGTATTTATGTAATCATTGTATGTGCGGGCTATCCGACGGCGGAAGCATATGGCACGGGTGTGCCGGGACCTGGTTTATGGCCAATGGCAGTGGCAATTTTGATGCTTATTGCTGCAGTTATTCTTTTGATAAAATCTATCAGAATGAAACCTGAGGATGACACCAAAATTGAAATGTGGACAGATGGAACGAAAAGGGTTTACATTTCTATGGGAATTCTTATTGCATATGTGGCATTGTTAGGAGTACTTGGATTTATCATTTCTACAGCAATTATGCTTTTTGTATTTATGCAGTGGTTTACGAAGAAAAATCCGTTGATCATCATGCTGATATCGGTAGTCTGTACAGCAGTTATTTATGCGGTATTTAGATTCTTGTTAAATGTTCCTGTTAATTTTGGACTGTTTTATATCTAGGAGGTGGCGCTATGATAATGGAAGTATTACAATCAGCATTTAACCCAATCGTTGTTTTATATATGATTGCCGGCGTTGCTGCTGGTATTTGTATTGGGGCTTTGCCGGGACTTACGGCGACAATGGGTGTTGCGCTTTTGCTCCCGCTTACTTTTGGTATGGATGCGACATCAGGAATTCTGATGTTACTGGGTATTTATGTCGGAGCTATTTACGGCGGTTCTATTTCGGCTATTTTGCTGCATACGCCGGGAACACCTGCTTCTGCGGCAACTGCAATTGACGGTTATCAGTTTTCTAAAAGAGGCGAGGCGGGACGTGCGCTTGGTATCGCTACATTAGGAAGTTATGTAGGCGGTGTTGTGAGCTGTCTGTGTTTATGGCTGATTAGTCCGCAGCTTGCAAAGCTTGCGTTGAAATTCAGCTCCGCTGAATTCTTCCTGCTTGCTTTATTCGGTCTGTGCATCATTTCCAATGTTTCCGGAAAAGAAATGGAAAAAGGTATGATTTGCGGATTTCTCGGTATTTTAACGGCAACGATTGGTATTGACAGCGTTACCAGTTATATCCGTTTCTCCGACAATATCAATCTTTTATCAGGTGTACAGTATATTGCGGTTATGATTGGTCTGTTCGCGATGAGTCAGGCGTTTGAATCGATTGAGGATATTTTCTCTAAAGATGAAGTAGATACAAAAGTAACACGGCTTCTTCCAACCAAAGAAGATTTGAAAATAATATTAAGAACTTCACCGATAACGGGATTGATTGGAACTTTTATTGGTATTGTACCCGGCGCGGGCGCGGATATCGGTTCTTTCGTAGGTTACAATGCAGCAAGAGGATTTTCCAAACATCCGGAAGAATTCGGAAAGGGCGCTCCTGACGCGGTAGCTGCTTCCGAGGGCGGTAATAATGGTGTAACCGGTGGTGCGTTGATTCCGATGCTGACATTGGGTGTTCCCGGCGATGCGGTTGCAGCGATTATGATTGGTGCGCTGACAATTCAGGGACTTACTCCCGGACCAATGCTCTTTCAGAACAATAAAGTGCTTGTTTATACGATTTTCTTAGGAATGTTTGTTGCCAATACAATTATGGTTCTGCTTGGATTTAGCTGTATCAGATTGTTTACAAAAGTACTTAGCGTGCCTAAGACTATTTTGGTACCGATTATCTTTGCACTTTGTGTTATCGGAAGTTATGCGATGCGCAACAACCTTTTTGACGTAGGAGTTATGTTATTTGCAGGTATTGTCGGATACTTTCTTGGAAAGGTAAAAATTCCTACTTCACCGGCAATCCTTGGTATTATTCTTGGGCCGATGGCTGAGAAGAATTTCCGTACTGCATTGTTAAAATCAGGCGGCAGCCCGAATGTATTTTTCAATACTGTAATCTGCTGGTTCTTTATTGCGCTGATTGTCATTTCCTTGTTTGGCGGTCAGATTAAGCAGGCAGGCAAGAAAATTATGAAGAAAGAAAAGTAAAATTGTTTGACAGAAAGGCATAAATATGTCGGAGATTATTACCATTGGGGAAACGATGGCAACGTTTACTCCCAAAAGCACGGGATATCTGCATTATATCAAAGACTATGAGCTGCGGATTGCGGGAGCGGAGAGCAATCTTGCGATTGGCGTTTGCAAGTTAGGTCACAGTGCATCATGGATTAGTAGTCTTGGAAAAGATGAGTTTGGATATTTTGTAAATAACAGTATCCGCGCGGAAGGTGTGGATACCCGGTATGTATGTTTTGATAAGGAGCATCGCACCGGAGTAATGTTTAAGCAGGTTCTGCAGGGAAAAGAAACGAGCGTATTTTATTATAGGGAAAATTCTGCGGCAAGTTTTATGCAGCCGGACAATTTGCAGCCGGAGATGTTTACAGGCGGAAAGATATTGCATTTGACCGGTATTACGCCGGTACTGTCGGATTCCTGCGAAAAGTTAACGGAAAAGGCAGTCTGTATGGGGAAAGAAGCTGGTTTAAAAATCAGCTTCGATCCTAATATCCGGCGTAAGCTGTGGAAAGATAAAGATTATACGGATGTGTTGCGTAAGATTATTGATAAGACTGCGATTTTGATGCTTGGTCTTGAGGAAGCGGAAGCGCTGTATCATACAACGGATAAAGACCGTATTGCGGATGCTTTTTTCAAACAGGAGCATGCGGAGTATCTTGCGATAAAAGACGGAGGCAATGGCGCTTATGTGGCGGATAGAGAACATGGTTTTGCCATTCCGCCCTATCCTTGCAAACCGATAGACCCGATTGGCGCGGGCGATGCTTTTAATGCAGGATTTTTATGCGCGCTGTTAGAAGAACGCTCTGTACAGGAAGCAGGCAGGATGGCTGCTGTTGCAGGCGCTTTGGCTACGGAAAGTTACGGAGATATTGAAGGTTATCCGACTTATGACAGTATGAAAAATATTCTGGACAGTATGGACGGAAATCATATAAAGGATACGCAGGTATACCGTTAAAGAAAGAGGAGATTTATAAGAATGAGAGAAATCCTGCGAAATAATCAGATTTGTGCCATTATGCGCAATGTGCCGACGCAGAAAGCGCTTTCCTATGCGATGGCGGCTTATCGGGGCGGCGTTAAGATGTTTGAAGTAGCGATGAATACCGAAGAAGGGGCAAAGCAGATTGCGATGCTTCGGAAAGAATTCGGTGATGACGCATACGTAGGAGCCGGTACGGTCATTAACGGGGAGCGGTGTAAAATGGCAGAGGAAGCCGGAGCGCAGTTTTTCCTGACGCCCAATGTTGCAGAGGTGACACTGCAATATTGTAAAGAGCGCAAAATCCCGCTTCTTCCGGGTGTGTTTACCCCGACGGATGTAGGAATTTGTTTGGATTACGGTTATTCCGTTATGAAGCTTTTTCCTGCCGGAGACATGCCGATGTCTTATATTAAGAGCCTGCAGGGTCCTTTTGACGAGACGGAATATGTTGCAGTGGGCGGTGTAAAACTGGAGAATATTGCAGAGTTTATAAAAGCAGGATATATAGGGGTAGGAATCGGCAGCAATCTGATTCCGAAAGATATGGTAAAAGCAGATGATTGGGATGCAGCGGCTTCGTATGTGAAAAAGTTTTATGAGCAGATTGCAAATATTGCATAGAAAAAAGTTTTCTATCGAAAACTAAAAAAAAGATTGTTAATATTGGCAATTCAAACTATAATAAGAATAAGTAGTCTGAAAAATTTGCGCTTATAACAAAATAGCATAGGCAGACACGAAGAATAGGAGGGTATTTTTTCATGAATTTGAACTTAAAGAAAGAGAGCGAATGCAAATTTGATGCAGTATCTTTGGGCGAGGTTATGCTGAGACTGGATCCGGGCGAGGGAAGAATCCGTACGGCAAGGTCTTTTACTGCATGGGAAGGCGGCGGAGAATACAATGTTATCCGGGGCTTACGTAAATGTTTCAAAATGAATACGGCAGTCATTACAGCATTTGCTGACAATGAAGTTGGTATGCTGATGGAAGATTTTATCAACCAGGGCGGTGTTGATACTTCTTTGATTAAATGGATGAAGACAGACGGTATCGGACGTGTCTGCCGTAACGGTATTAACTTTACAGAGCGCGGATTTGGTATCCGTGGTGCGGTAGGATGCTCTGACCGTGCAAATACAGCTATTTCCAAAGCAACTCCGGAAGATTTCAATTTTGATTATATATTCGGTGAACTGGGCGTTCGTTGGTTACATACCGGCGGTATTTATGCAGCTTTATCCGAGCAGTCCTGTGAGACGGTTTTAGCAGCAATTAAAACAGCGAAAAAATATGGCACGGTTGTATCTTACGATTTGAACTATCGTCCGTCCATGTGGAGCGCAATCGGCGGACAGGCAAAGGCGCAGGAAGTAAATAAAGAAATTGCAAAATATGTAGACGTTATGATTGGTAACGAAGAAGACTTCACAGCATGTCTCGGATTTGAAATCGAAGGAAATGACGAGAACTTAAAGACTCTGAATCTGGACGGTTATAAGAAGATGATTAACGAAGCTGCGAAGACATATCCGAACTTCAAGGCTGTTGCTACAACGCTTCGTCAGGTTAAGACAGCTACTGTCAACGACTGGAGCGCAATCTGCTGGGCAGACGGTGAGATTTATAAGGCAAAAGATTATAACGGACTGGAAATTCTGGATCGTGTCGGCGGCGGTGATTCCTTTGCATCCGGACTTATCTTCGGTTTGATGACAACAGAAGATGCAGAGCAGGCTGTTAACTACGGTGCAGCACATGGCGCACTGGCTATGACAACACCGGGCGATACAACAATGGCAAGCAGAAAAGAAGTAGAAGCTATCATGGGCGGCGCAGGCGCCAGAGTTCAAAGATAGTCTTTCAGAAAGGAATAGGAATAGTAAAATGAGCAGTATAACAGATAGTATGAAAAGTTCTATTATCGTTCCGGTAGTAGTTATCGAGGACGCAAAGGATGCGGTTCCTACAGCGAAAGCATTACTGGCTGGCGGTATCAATGTTATGGAGATTACACTTCGTACGGCAGCGGCGCTTGACAGTATCCGCAATGTTGCAGCAGAGTGTCCGGATATGATAGTCGGCGTTGGTACGGTATTAAATCTTGATCAGGCAAAGCAGGCAGTAGAAGCGGGAGCTAAATTTATCGTATCTCCGGGGTTTGATGAAGAGACAGTGAAATGGTGTATCGAGCAGAAAATCGATGTTGCACCGGGCTGCGTTACTCCGACGGAAATTATGGCGGCACGCAAATTGGGTCTGCGGGTTGTAAAATTCTTCCCGGCTAATGTATACGGCGGCTTAAAAGCAATTACTAATCTTGCCGCTCCGTTTACGGATATGCAGTTCATCCCTACCGGTGGCGTAAACACAGAGAATATTGCAGAATTTGTTGCAAATAAGGCAATTTTTGCAGTAGGTGGAAGCTGGGTATGTAAGAAAGCCGATATTTCAGAGGGTAACTTTGACAAGATTACGGAGCTTTGTAAAGAAGCGCGTAAGAATGCAGGAGCATAATAAAAATAACGAAAGCGCAGGCAGAGCAACCTGCGCTTTCATTACATCAATAATTCTAATAATTCCTCTTTTGTAAAACTTCCGCTTCCCAGTTCTTCACCGGAAAGTACCTGTTCCGCCAACTCTTTCTTTCGTTCCTGCAGCTTCAGGATATTTTCTTCTATGGTATCCTTCATAATCAGTTTATAGACATTCACAATATTCGTCTGACCGATTCGGTGCGCCCTGTCGGTAGCCTGATTCTGTACCGCCAGGTTCCACCATGGATCAAAATGGATAACAATGTCCGCAGCAGTCAGATTCAGTCCGGTTCCGCCTGCTTTCAGAGAGATGCAGAACACATTGGTTTCATCCCGGTTAAAGTCCTCAACCAGCTTCAAACGTTGTTCTTTGGGTGTAGAGCCTGTGAGTACATAATAGGAAATTCCTTCTTCTTTCAGTTTTACCTGTAGATTTTCCAACATGGAGGTAAACTGTGAGAACAAAAGTACTTTGTGACCGCCCGCCACTGCGTTCTGAATCAGGTCTATGCACAAGGCGGATTTGGCGGATGGACTTTCATATTTTTCATAAATAAGTGCAGGATCGCAGCATAACTGCCTTAGTTTGGTGAGTTCAGAAAGAATCTGTATCTTAGCCGTTTTAAATTCCTCATCTGACTGTTTGTCCAGCATCATGCGGATTCTCTGGACATGTGCATGGTAGAGCTTCTGCTGCTCACCCTCCATAGTGGCATACATGCATTTTTCCAATTTATCCGGCAAATCCGTAAGAACGTCTTTTTTCAGTCTCCGCAAGATAAACGGTCTTATCATTTTTTGTAGTCTGTTCATGACAGATTCATCCTGATTCTGCACTACGGGTATTTCGATTTCTGTACGAAAGCGTTGGTAGCCGTACAGGATTCCCGGCATGAGGTAGTCAAAAATACTCCAGAGCTCACTCAGTCTGTTTTCAATCGGTGTTCCGGTAAGGGCAAAACGGCATTCTGACTCTATCATTTTGACTGCCTTTGCCGTCTGTGTATTATGATTTTTAATATGCTGTGCCTCGTCTATAATCTGGCAGAAAAAGGAAATACCTTCATAGGCTTCTAAATCTCTTTTCAGCAATTCATAGGAAGTGATTAAAATATCTCTGCTCTGCGTACTGCGTATAAGCTTTTGTCGTTCGTCCGCGCATCCTGTCACCATCTTGACAGGAAGACTGGGGGCAAAGAGGGAGAATTCATTTCTCCAGTTAAAAACCAGCGATGCCGGTGTGACAATAAGAACGCGGCGGTTATCTGAAAACTTCGCTTCCAGATATTCTGACAAAAGAAAAGCAATGGTCTGCAGTGTCTTGCCCAGTCCCATGTCATCAGCCAGTATACCGCCGAAACCGTTGTGGTACAATGTTTTAAGCCATGTAAAGCCTGTAATCTGGTAGGAACGTAATGTGGATTCTAAACTTGCCGGCACCTCAAAATCATTCTCACCGACGAACTTCATATTCCGAATCAGTTCCTGAAACGCTTTATTTCGAAAAGCTGATACGTCTTGTGATCCCTGAAGTTCATGTTCCAGATAAAGAGCCCGGTATCTGGGCAGTGTGACAGTCTCTTTGCGCAGTTGGGTATCTGTCAGGTTCAGGTCATATTTGAGGTTTAGAAGTGTTTGCAGACCCTCGCCCTCCGTTAGGATAAAGCTGCCGTTTTTCAGACGGAAGTATTTTTTCTTTCTGTCATATTTTGATAGTATTTCGATTAATTCCTCTTTGGACAACTCAGCAGTATGCATGGTCAGTTCCAGTAAATCACCTGATAAAGAGACACCCACTTCCACTTTCCCGCTGTATACCACGCGGATTTTCTTTAAGGCATCAGAAATATATACTTCGCCCAGTTCCTGTAAACGTGGAATTCCCTGTGTGAGCAGTTCATAGATTTTATCTTCATCTCCGGCAATAACCATGGCATGCTCTTTGTCATCATAGGCATTACAGTAGGAAGCGACCATGTTTCCGACCTGTATCTCCTTGACGGCATCCCGTCCGGAGCGTTCTTCGTCCTTTTTATATACCTCAAATTTTCTTTCGCCATAGACGGCATAGACTTTGCAAGTGATAAAGTCTTTTTGCGGCGCGTCCAGATAAATCTCGAAGGAGGCAGGTTCCACGCCATAATCGGCTTCATTGAAATTTATCCGCTCACATTCATAATGTTTCTCTAAAAGAGGAAGCAGTTCCCGGCAGAACATGGGAATGTCGTTATTGTCAATATAAAATGCCGTTCCCGGAAGTTCGGGCAGGCAGGATAAAAAGTCCTGAATCGACGAAAGCGCTTCTCTATTCTCGTGATAAATGAGTCCGTCTTGAAAGGTAAAAACAGTGTGCGTAGAATAAAAGGTCGTTAAAGGTTCGGATTTTACTTCAATGCCGTCTCTTTTTCCCGTAATCTGCATTCGACGGACTAACTTACTGTCTGTCTGATGCCAGATTTTTTCACCGGAAGCATTTAAATCAAGCAGAATCGGACTGTCTTTTAATATAGAGAAAAGTTCCTCAAAGTCCGTTCCGTTAAGGGGAATCTGACGCAATTTTGAAAATGTCGGCGTAAAGGAGTAATAATCATATTCCATATAATAACTGCCATTTTCTGCTACCCAGTCAAGGATAAATTTTGCGATTTTTTGTGATAGTGGTTCGAAAGCATTTAAGGTATGCAGAAATTTTAGTTTTTTGCCATAGGAATATTCTGCACAGGACTCTAAATTTTGGGCAAACTCGAACACATTCTTGAGGACATATCTGGTGTCCGTTCCGATTTTAAATTCTACTGAAGCGTTATTTTCACGGAATTTAAAATGGGGCTCCAGACATACCTTTTCATAAGGTGTGTCCTGCATGAAAGGGAGAGTCGATTTTATTCTCTGTCGCCTGAGCAAATCTTTGATGATCGGCGTAGTTTCTTTGGAGCGGGATTTTGGAAGAAAACGTCCGCTTTCAGGACCAATGTAGTCAGAAAGCCTGCGTTTATGACTATCAGCGCCCGGTTCTTCTATGTAATCAAAAATTGTTGCTTGCGTGTCGAGACGGCTTTCGTATTCTATAAGTACGGCAGCACAATGTTTGCATACACCGTCATAGTTAAAGAAAGCGGGACAGTCACAGAAGCAGTCGGACAGATCTTCATAAAATGTATTGTAGACAAGCTCTACCGTGTATTTTTTCTTGCCGCTGCCCTGTACAATGGCTTTTATGAAAATTTCCTCGTTCTGTTCTTTTGATTTAAAAGTCAGCACTTTATTTTGGCAAAATAGTTCATATCCTCTGTTATAAATGATTGGACCGGTAATCTCATTAATAATCTGTTGATTTAGCATAATATTTTTCCATTTCTTATTGTCGAACAACTTGCGTAGTGGTATTGTAACTAAAGATTACAGTTTTTTAAACATATTATATCACACCGGGAGCGATTAGGACATGGAGAATGTATTGAAGCTTTTTGAAAAGGAAACGGAAGAATGGTTTCAAAATACGCTGGGTGAGCCGACTCCGGTACAAAAGGAGGCATGGCCGTTAATAGCCGGGGGACATCATGCGCTTGTGTCAGCGCCTACAGGTACAGGAAAAACATTGTCTGCTTTTCTCATTTTTCTGGATCAGATGAAGCGGCAGGCGAGAGAGGGAAAATTAAAAAAAGAACTGCAGTTGATTTATGTATCACCCTTAAAGTCTCTGGCAGCAGACATCCGTGAAAATTTAAAACGTCCTTTGTCTGGAATCGGTGCGGAAGAAGAAATTGTAACAGCAATCCGGACAGGAGACACGCCCCAGAGGGAGCGGCAAAGGATGATAAAAAATCCTCCGCACATTCTGATTACTACGCCGGAGTCGCTATATCTGATGCTTACCAGTAAAACAGGGCAGAATATTCTTGCAACGGCAAAAGCCGTAATATTGGATGAGCTGCATGCCTTGATTGATACAAAAAGAGGAGCGCATTTAATGCTTTCCCTTGCACGGCTGGATTTCTTGTGTGGAGAGCCGTTACAGAGGATTGGATTGTCTGCCACAATTAAGCCGTTAGAGACTGCGGCAGCGTATTTGGCGCCGGAAGAAGTAAAAATTGCAGCTCCTGAAATAGAAAAACAGGTAAAGCTTGAGGTACTCAGTCCTTATGCGGATGTTTCCAAAGGCAGAAGAAAAGATCCCGTATGGGAAGAACTTGCTGCCCTTGTGTTTCGGTATTGCCAGAGTGGGCGCAGTGTAATTGCTTTTGTGGAAGGCAGAAGATATGCGGAGAAACTGGCATATTATGTAAATATTCTGGGAGGAGAAGGCTTTGCGAGAGTGCATCACGGAAGTCTTTCAAGAGAGCAGAGAGATGAGACGGAACAAGCTTTGCGGGATGGAAGTCTCAGGCTTCTTTGCGCCACGTCATCCATGGAATTAGGAATTGATGTGGGAGAGATTGATCAGGTATTGCAGGTTGGCTGTCCGCGTACAATTTCCGGGACGTTGCAGAGATTGGGACGTGCCGGGCATAATCCGGGAAGAACCAGCGTTATGTATCTTTTCCCCAGAACGGCTGCGGAGTGTGTGTCCTGCGGTATCATGGCGGAACTGGTGAGAGAAGGAGAGATAGAGTATGCAAATCCTCCTAAAGAATGTCTGGATGTGCTTGCCCAACATTTGGTTTCTATGGCAGCTTTTCGCAGCTATCAGATAGACGAGGTGATGGAAATTCTGCCGAGAGCATGGCCGTTTCGTAATGTGACAAAAGAGGATATAAAACAGGTACTTGGCATGTTGGCAGGGGATTATGAACACAGCAGGGATATTCCGGCGCGTCCGCGGATATTATACGACAGGATAAATGAAAGAGTGGAGGGAGACGGCTATGGCAGAATGCTTGCCATTTCTGCCGGAGGCACGATTCCTGATAAAGGATTGTATTCCGTAAAGACGGAAGACGGAGTGAAACTGGGAGAGGTAGACGAAGAATTTGTTTATGAATCCCGGAAAGGAGACCGTTTCATATTAGGTTCTTTCGCTTGGAAAGTTTTAAATATCAGCCGCGATACGGTGGTTGTTACTCAGGCGGCAACAGAGGGCGCAAGACTTCCTTTTTGGAAAGGGGAGATTAAAGGGCGGGATAAAAGGACCGGAGAAGCATTCGGGAAAATTTATCACAGTCTTCAGAAGGCATATGAGGATGGAAAACTTTCAGATGCGTTGGAAAAGCTCGGACTTGACGAGGCGGCGGTGAAATTATCTTCCGGCTATCTGGAACGCCAGATTAAGGCAGTGGGAGGACTACCGGATGATAAGACAATCATTGTGGAGCATTTCAAAGATTCTTCCGGGAACAGCCAGATAATGGTGCATTCCGTTTTTGGAAAAAGGATTAATGCGCCTTTATCCCTTCTTGCGGCACAGGCGATAAGGGAACGGTTTGAAATTGAGAGTGGAAGCGTGGATGAGGAAGAGGGCTTTTTGCTGTATTCTTATGGAGACAGACCTCTCCCTGAAAACGTGCTTTACATGATAAATCCGGATACTTGTATCAGAGAGCTGGAAATTATGCTTCCCGCCACTTCCGTTTTTAACATGGCATTCCGTTATAACAGCGGTCGTGCACTGATGATGGGTGTTAAGAAAAACGGGCGCTTTCCTCTTTGGATGCAGAGACTGAAAAGCGCTGAAATGCTGGAACAGGTAGTAAGGGAAAATGAGCATCCCCTGATGCATGAAACCAGACGGGAATGTATGTGTGAACTTTGGGATGCGGAAGGTGTCAGGAAGCTTTTATGTGATATAGCCGCCGGTGTGGTAAAAGTCAGAGAAGTATATTCTGATGTGCCGTCGCCCATGTCCCTTCCTTTGCAGTGGGGACAGGAAGCTGCGGTTATGTATGATTATTCTCCTACACCGCGTGGGATTCATGGGGCAGTGGAAGAGGCGTTAAAACAGGAAAAAGCAATGATACGACCGGGGAATCAGGAACTCGATCAGGTGCAGAGGAAAAGCCGGCTTCCTGAAAATGAAAATCAGTTGCATTCCCTTTTGATGATGGAAGGTGATTTGGCAGCAGGTGATATAGATGTACCGATAGAATGGTTTGAAATTCTGGCAGGAGACGGCAGAGTTTTTTATCTGGAACAGGGGTTATGGATTGCCGCCGAACAAAAGGAAGAATATTCTGCGGCTCTGACGGAAAACGAAGAAGGGCATCATGCAAATGACGGCAGAGAGGAGCGGATTCACATTGTAAGGCGTATGCTTCGTTACAGAGGAGGAGCAAGTGCGTCCCAGACGGCGGAACGTTATGGATGGACAGCTTTGGCGGCGGAAGAGATTTTGGAAGAACTATGCAGCCGGAAGGAAGCAGTAAAGCACGAGGATAGATATTATCATGCAGAATTATACCGTCGCGCAAGTATAAAAACAATGAAAAACCGACGGGAAGAAATAAGCACTTGCCCCGGAGAAAATTATGCGGCGCTGCTTTCTATCCGTGCGCAGTCAAGCGCTCCTTCGGAGGAAGCATTACGGAATACATTAAAACAGTTTGCCGGAACTGTTTTTCCCGCATCTTTTTGGGAAGGAGTGCTTCTGCCCGGACACGTGAACCGTTATCGGGAAAATATGTTGGACAGCTTTCTTGCGGAAGGGGAACTGTTCTGGCATATGGAAGCAAAAGGCGGGATTTGCTTTGACTATCAGGATAGAATTGACTGGGAGACTGACCCGGAAATCCGGACAGAAGAACTTACTGAAAAGGAGCAGGTAATATATAATGCCCTTAAAAAGCGTGGAGCAAGTTTTATGCAGGCATTAAATGGACTGCTTCCGGGAGAATCCGCCTATGATACGTTGTTGTCTTTGCTGGAAAAGGGGCTGGTATATGCGGACAGCTTTCTTCCTGTACGTCAATGGATTAATATGGAGAAAACGAAAAAAGCGACCGCAAGGCAGCGTGTGAATATGAAGGTGAAAGCGCTTCATGCAGGAAGATGGGATGTGGTAAGACCTGTAAGAGAGCTGACTATAGAGGAAAAGCTGGAAAACTGTTTTGACATGTATGTTATTCTTTGCAGGGAAACAGCGTTTGCCAGTGGAATTTCATGGCAGGAAGCGTTATCGGTTCTCCGCATATGGGAGTATACGGGACAGGCAAGAAGAGGATATTTTGTTGAGGGACTTTCCGGTGCACAGTTTATCAGGGGAAAAGATTACGCATCGGTGGTAGGAATGCTTGGCAGCCCGGAAAAGAAGTTAATCTGGATAAATGCGGCAGACCCGACACAATGCTGGGGGAAAATACTGTCCCACAAAAACGAAAGGAATTTTGTGAATGTACCGGGAACTGCTGTGGCATACTACGGCGGTCTTCCTGTTGCGGTAATGGAAAAACAGGGAAAGACATTACGTGTTTTTGAAGAAGAGAGACTGGAGGAGAGCCTTAGGATTTTTGCAGAGGAATATAAGAGAGAGAAGATTTTCCCTTCACTAAAGAGAATTACGGTAAAGGAGTATCCTGACATGGCAAAAGAAGGGTTAGAAAAGGCAGGCTTTTTCAGAGAAATGAAGGATTATGTATTGTATAAATAGAAAAAGAGGATAGTCCCTCAAGTCATTCCATGACTGTTGGAGCACCCTCTTTTTCTAAAACTAATCTGATATTAACCCAGAACTTTTTTAACGGCATCTGCAATTGCATTGTCCTGACAATTTGCAAAGAAATATTCAGAGAAATGCTCTCCGCTTAATGCGCCTTTTACGAGTTCCTGATCCAAGTTTGCAAGGATGGAAACCATGTCGTTGTGTGTTATCTTTTTCACTTCATCCAGAATCTTCTTATTTCTTTGTTCCGGAACAACTCTTTCTTTCGGATATCCGCCGCCGCCCGGTGCGCAGAATAATTTTTCAAAGATATAAGTGAGGTTCAGTTCACCGCCCCATCCGAAGTTTTCCGCAAAGGGAAGAGCGATACAGTTTCCGTCGTTTACCTGAGAGAACAGATAAGCGTCAAGAGGTGATT
>CAZKOR010000062.1:0-5647 GCA_964554405.1 uncultured Bacteroides sp.
TTATACGCTCTCGTGGAATGTACGGCTGATAACATCTGCCTGCTGTTCCGGTGTCAGTTTGATAAAGTTTACAGCGTATCCGGAAACGCGGATAGTAAGCTGCGGATAATTTTCAGGATGTTTCTGTGCATCTAAAAGTGTATCGCGGTTTAATACGTTTACATTTAAGTGATGACCGCCTTTTGTTGCGTATCCATCTAATAAAGATACTAAATTGTCTACCTGTGCTACATTGCTCTGTGCCATAAGTTTGCCCTCCTGTTAATTATATTAAAAATAGTAATCATTACTGTTTCTATTTATATAATACCATAATTTATCATAATGTCTATCTTTTTTTATAAAAAAATTGTATTTTATCGAATACATTAATTTTATCTAAATTATAGTAAATGGCTGAATTAAATAGTGATTTTATGATTTGTATATGGTACAATGGTTTTGTTCTATATCAGTATATGGAGGATTACGTATGAAATACTTGATTGTAGTAGATATGCAGAATGATTTTATTACCGGAAGCTTAGGGACTGAGGAAGCGCAGGCGATTTTACCCAAAGTAATTGATAAAGTGCAAAACTATGAAGGAACGGTGATTTATACAAAAGATACGCATACGAAAGATTACCTAAATACCCAGGAAGGAAAAATTCTTCCGGTTGTGCATTGTATACAGAATGAAGAGGGATGGGCGCTGGACGCGGGACTTCAGAAGATAGCTGAAAAACAGAATGGAAAAATATATCAGAAGCCAACTTTCGGGTGTGTGGAACTTGCAAAAGACTTACAGCTTGCCAATGAGAAAGAGCCGGTTACGGAGATTGAATTATGCGGATTATGCACGGATATCTGTGTGATTTCCAATGCGCTGTTACTCAAAGCATTTATGCCGGAAGTGCCGATATCTGTCGATGCGTCATGCTGTGCAGGCGTTACTCCGGTCAGCCATAAGAATGCGTTAGAAGCAATGAAAATGTGCCAGATTACAATTAAAAATGAAGAGGAAGAGGAAAAATGAGTACACAGTTTAACGAACGAAACGTCTCCATGGTAATGGATATGTATGAATTGACAATGGCGAACGGTTATTTTGGTAAGGAGTATCAGGATACGATTGCCGCATTTGATGTTTTTTACAGGAATAATCCGGACAATGCAGGTTTTGCTATTTTTGCGGGACTGGAACAGGTAATAGAGTATATTCAGAACCTTCATTTCAGTGAAGAAGATATAGAATATCTGCGTTCTCAGAATTTGTTTTCAGAGGACTTTTTACAATATTTGTTACACTTTAAATTCAGAGGCGATATTTATGCGATGCCTGAAGGAACCGTCATGTATCCGAATGAGCCGATTATGACGGTTGTTGCGCCGCTTATTGATGCGCAGCTTATCGAAACAACTATTTTGTTGGAAATTAATCACCAATCGTTAATTGCCACAAAGACAAACCGCATTGTGCGGGCGGCAAACGGTAAGCCGGTTTCAGACTTCGGGGCAAGAAGAGCCCACAATGTGGATGCGGCAGTCTATGGGGCAAGGGCGGCTTATATCGGCGGCGCTGCATCAACGGCGACAGTTTTGGCAGGTAAGATGTTCGGCATTCCGATTTCCGGTACGATGGCGCATAGCTGGGTTATGACGTTTGACAATGAGTATGATGCTTTTAAAGCATATGCACAGACTTATCCGGATGCGACGCTTTTGCTGGTAGATACTTATGACGTTTTAAAAAGTGGCGTTCCCAATGCTATCCGCGTAGCAAAAGAAGTTTTGCAGCCGATGGGAAAACGGTTAAAAGGCATCCGCTTAGATTCCGGTGACCTTGCCTATTTATCGAAAGAAGCAAGGAAACTCTTAGATGAAGCGGGACTTACAGACTGTATTATTGTGGCATCCAACAGTCTGGATGAATACACGATTACGTCTTTAAACAGACAGGAAGCGAAGTTAGACAGCTACGGAGTCGGTGAAAGACTAATCACCTCTTTTTCCGCACCGGTGTTCGGCGCCGTATATAAAATGGTGGCAATAGAAAAGGGCGGCGCTTTCCTGCCTAAGATTAAGATTTCCGAGACCTTGGAAAAAATCACGAATCCGGGCATCAAAGACATATACAGAGTCTATGATAAGGACGGGAAAGCGGTTGCGGACTATCTGACACTGAAAGGGGAAGAAATTGACGAGACGCAGCCGGTTCGCTACGTGGACCCGGTGAAATATTGGAAGAACAGAAGTTTTGTTGATTGTACCTTTAAACCGCTGCAAAAGCAGATTTTTAAAGATGGTGAACTTGTATACGAACTGCCGCTTTTGAAAGATATTAAGGCATATGTAAGAGAACAGTTAGATCAGGAAATCTGGAAAGAAGAGCAGCGTTTTGAAAATTCCCATCCGCATTATTTGGATATGAGTCCGGCAATGTTTGAATTAAAGATGGGTCTGTTACATGAGAGTAACAAGGAATAAAAATAGTAAATGGGGTAATGAATTTGAAAGAGGAATTTACGCAGGAAGAGTATGACCAATTAATTAAACCCTATTCGGAAGCGTTGACAATTATTCAGATTCGCCTAAACAGCCTGAATGCGGAATACAGGAGCCGAAGCAGGGAATATCCGATACATAATATTCAACATAGAATTAAAAGCAAGCAAAGCATTATCAAAAAACTGGAAAAGAAAAATATGCCGCTTACTGCGGGTGCGGCAAGAGATGAACTGAGAGATATCGCAGGCATCAGGGTTATCTGTTATTTTGAAGATGATATTTACAGCGTTGTGGCGGCAATCCGTAAACAGACCGGTATTCTGGTTATCAGAGAACGGGATTATGTGAAACAGCCGAAAGAGAACGGTTATAAAAGCTATCATATCGTGGTAGGCGTTCCGATTTATACGCTGGAAGAGACGCAGTATTATCCGGTAGAAGTGCAGATTCGGACGATTTCTAT
Source organism: uncultured Bacteroides sp. (assembly GCA_964554405.1). Classification (GTDB taxonomy): domain Bacteria; phylum Bacillota; class Clostridia; order Lachnospirales; family Lachnospiraceae; genus UBA3282. The sequence continues at coordinate 2,954 of CAZKOR010000062.1, forward strand.
GGATTTCTGGGCGAGTATGGAACACAGGATATGCTATAAAAGCGGGCAAAATAAAGATGTGTCGGAAGAAACAAGAGAGACTTTAAAAAGTTATGCACAGCAGTTAAAAGAAATTGAAGTCAGCATGTATAAACAGAGTATGAAAGGTTGAGAGAATGAACAGTTCTCTCAACTTTTTTGCGTTTTTTAAGCAGATAAAACAAAAATGATGCAACTTTGATGCAATTTTGATGCAATTATGATGCAAGGGGGAGTTATATTGTTGTATAGAGTATCTTGGGCGGATAGCGGGGAGTTTGTTTGTGAGGAAACTATCAGTATTATACCTATTCTGACTTCCTACCGGATATTGCGGCAAAAATCAATCAGTCCATAGAAAAGGAAAGCAGGGGTGAGGAATACTTTAGTATCTTATTTTGGGGGATGCTGAACAAGTATATAGTATGAAAATAGAGTATTATGAGGGAGACAGAGGAGAACAGAATTTGTTTGATGAATATTGGTCGAATCAGTATGTGTCCGAAAAGCATAACACAGACTTCTATCTGACGCCGGATAAAATAGGCTTTTTGTATGAAGCTTCTCATGCAATAGGAGACTATATTATCTTAGAGATAGAGCGGACAGATGTAAGGGAACAATAGGTATTTCTCATGTGGAGGATAAAAGCTATGAAGAATAAGTTATTTTACATAAAAAAATGCCTGCTTATCTGCGGTATTGTCTATGTTGTAATAGATTTTATCTTTTTATACCAAATCATAACACAGAAGAGTGAGCTTTTAGAATATTATCAAAGTGTGGCACGGCAAAATGGACTTTCAGAATCTGAGATGACAGCCACAATTGAAAGTCTGACGGAAGAAAATGCTGCCTTGTCTTCCGATGTACAGGAATTCCTTTTAAAGTCGCAGGAACTGGAAGAAGAAATGAGTGAAGCAAAAAGCTGGTGTGAAGCGACGGAAACAGTATATCAAATAAGGCAGTATATTGATTCCCTTTCGGCACAGATATATGCAGAGAACGGGAGCAGCGAATATATTGACAGGTATTTCAGAGTAGAAAAAGGTGAATTGCAGGCAATCGTAAATGATTATGATATCGACGAAGAAATCGAAGCTTTTCCTATTACACTATCGGAGTCAGAGATATTGCTTCCGATAGGAGAAAAAGTGTGGCTTCGATATGAAACAGGAAATGCGAATAACCTCCCGCTTGGCTTATTTATTCAAAATCCGACGTTAGATATCGGTTATGGGGATGCCAGAGCCGGAATGCATATGTGGGAGATAAAGGAAAGTATTATGCCGGAACCGGAATCGAAACTGGAATGTGTCAGTTTAGACTGGGGAGACATCTATTATCGGCGATATGAGGATGATAGTTATCGGTATTATTATATGTCTGTTAGTGACGGAGATAACCCTGCAATATTGTATATGGAACCTCAATACGCCGTCATTCAGGCAGAAACGGAGGCAGAATCCGCATCCATTCAGGCAGAAACAGAGCCGGAAACAGAGCAGAAAGATGAGTGGTACGATGAAGAGACTGACAGTGCGATTAGGACAGAACTAAATGAGCAGTTAAAGAAAAGAGAAAATGAACTGGACGAAATAGAGGAAAAGACGCAGTATTTACAACTGCATTATCGTTTATTGACGTTGTTGGAAACCACAAGCAATGAAATAAAAGATGAAAATCCCGTTCTTGTTTATGATAAATATTTTCGGTTAAACGAAGGAGAACTGGCAAGGATATGCGGGATTGAAGATATGGAGGAGTGCCGCAGGATAGGTTATTTAGACAGCCATTTCGGAGGACCTGTCATTTCGATTAATCAAAATTTATATGTGCAGTATGGAAATATATCTGATATATATGAATATCAATTGCCCGGCAGTATTATTATTACCGGTTCCAATATTGATTTAGGCTTTATGGGAGCCAGAGCCGGCATGGATTTTCTGCAAATTCAGGAGAACGCCTATGAAGAAGAGATTCAGGAAGGATTTATGTATACGGAAGATATGACAGTATACTATATAGAATTCACAGATGGTTTTTATGATTACATATATTATTCCGATTATCCGGACGGGAGAGATTCATGCTTAATCATCTCATAAAAGAAAGGATTCGCACATGAAAAACCAGTTTTGGAAAAAGTGTAAATGGATATTACCAATCATTATTGCCTGTATTGTGATTACCACTTGCACTGCCTATGGCAAAGAAAAAGACGAAGAAAATAAAGAAGATGAGTGGAATGTAGATTTTGAAATCGAAAGAGCTGAGTACATATATGATGAACAACAGAATGGCATTGAAATTTACTATCCTCAGCTTTGCGGTCTTGAAGATTCGGCGAAAGAAGAGAGGCTTAATGCCCTGATTGAAGAAGATGTGATGCAGGTAGTAGGAGAAAAAAATACAGAGGAAGATGACTCATTTTATCGTATTTATTTTGACTACAAAATAGAATTTGTGAATGAGCGGATAATCAGCATTCGTTATAGAGGATGGGATGGTTATATCACGACGGGACATGCGGCGCTTGACGATGAAGTAATAGCTACAACAATAGATATTGAAGAGGAAAAAATAGTCACTTTACAAGACGTTGTTACGGATTTAAAAGAATTAAGCGATATGCTGCTGGCAGAAGAATTCGAGAGCATTACATTGTGGGAA
>CAZKOR010000062.1:5747-17970 GCA_964554405.1 uncultured Bacteroides sp.
AGAATTAAGCGATATGCTGCTGGCAGAAGAATTCGAGAGCATTACATTGTGGGAATGGTATACGGATGGAGAGAATTTTATATTTGTCTATATGAGGGGACGATACTATAACGAATACTCCATCAGTTTCAAGTCAGTCGGGCATATATTGGCTCCAGAGTTTTTGAAGAAACTGGGAAAGAATACAGAACAGGAAGGCAATAGCGGGCTTATTGACAATATCGTTTATGAAAAAGCAAAAGCAATCGAATTTGAAAACAGATATCGCATTTTGAACAGGGATATTTTTGAGAATAAGACGATGATTCCCTGGTATAGTGACGAAACAAAACAGGAAATTGAGGATTATGCCGAATCGGTCAAAGGAGATTTCATAGAAGTATGGGAAAAAGACAGCATGTTTCCGCAGGGATTGGTGATTGAGTTAGAAAACATGATTTATCAGTCCCTCAACAGAAGTATGGAACCATTCAAATGGGAGGAAAAGCAGAAAAGCATTTATTTTGAAACCATGCAAAAACTCGGTGAAGAGAAGTGGCATCCGGATTTGGAAGAGATGAAAAAACTGTTTCCGGAGTTGAATGATGAGAGTTTGGAGCTGAAAAAGAATTATCAGGCACATGAGATAATTGGTGGAAAGTATTGTGAGGATTTATTCCATATCCCTACGTCAGAGTGTGATAATTATGTTTTCGTTATGTATTACGGAGGTACGGCAGGTATTCGGTATGTCGAGTTGAAAGAACTGGTAAATGGGGAATTCGTGCCAATCAGCGAGTTCGCAACGTCAAATGCAGGATGGGGGACAGTGATTCAATATGAGGATGATTTTTATTATATTTTCCTGGAGAATAATTATAACATGAAAATTTATGACGGCGTCCGTGTTTATAAGCTGGGAGAGAATATGGAATATGAGAATATTCAGATAAAGCATCTTCCTTATGCTTTTGTCCGGAAGAATCTGTACAATACGTCTGAGGGCGGGAAATTGGACAGCTATATCGAAGACATATGGGAAGAAATCACATCGGATAAATATCTGGACAATGGAACGGACGGCAGTGGAGAGTATGTGTATTTTGGCGATGAAGAGGAGGTAACAGAGGATTTTATTGTGCCTGAAAATGAAGAGAGATATTACAGCAACACATATCATCAAATAGATTTTGCGAATATGGGCATTCCCATATATATGAGAAAGTCAAATCATATACCATCCAACTATTATACAACATGGCATCTAAGATCCTTTTTCTATCTACGCAATCCTTTGGATAATTCTATTGTGGCATTGCAGAATATGGAAATTAATCATTATGTACCTGATGATAGATATCCGGTATTAGTGCAGATGTGGTTCAAGGAAATGGATGGAAAGGTCTATACATTCTGTTTGTACCATGTGTCAGATTACAATTATATGCTGAACGTGGTGAGGTTAGAAGGAAATCAGGTCAACAGGATACGGACGGATATTTTGTCACCGCAAAGATGCTTTGTTCTGACGGAAGGGGAAAGAGCCTGGTATGGTTAGATCTTATGCCGGAAAGGTTATATCGATTGAATTGCACTTTTCCCTGTTTTGTGATACAATTTTAGTAATTCAAAAGAAATGGCGGCAGGAGAGAATTGATATGGGATTATTTAAACAGGCTGACAAGAGAACGAAAAAGGAAAAAAATAATAATTTGGATGAGTTTAATGCAATGGAGGAAAGCATTCTGTCTGCTGACGAGATGCGGAAGTTAATAGAAATAGATGCCAATAATTTGGTTGAGAAAATGGGAAATGAGGATTCGATTTTAATAAATGGCGAAGATTATCTTTTACGCATCGACGAGACACGCATGGAGGCATTGCTGACGTTATACCGTTGTTTTTCACTGGAAGAGTTACACGCTCTGCTGGAGGAGAACGGAGTTGTTCATGGTATAAGTGAGTCAACATTGGAAGAACTTGCAAAGGGAAATAATAATTATGTGGAAGTTCTTGTTGCGAAAGGCACTGAGGCAAAGGATGGATGTGACGGTTATTTCGAACATCATTTTAACCCAAATCCCCCGACAAAACCGATTATACTGCCGGATGATACGGTAGATTATAATGTATTAGGGAAGATAGAACTTGTAAACGAAGGACAGCTTCTTGCGACGTATCATTCCGCCGTGCCGGCTATACTCGGAGAAGATGTTCTGGGGAATGTAACTCACGCCTATGAAGGAAAAGATTTACCGCCGTTAAGGTGTAAAGGCTGTGAGATGGATGAAGACGCCTGTAAATATTATTCTTCTATTGAGGGAAGGGTTTCTGTTGAGGGAAACAGTCTGGTAGTAACACCGTTATATGTCATAAAGGGCAATCTGGATGCCGCTACCGGTAATGTGAATTTCAATGGGGATGTGCTGGTACAGGGCAATGTATTCGCCGGTGTTACCGTGAAAACGACCGGAAATATTACGGTAAACGGGCATGTGGAAACGGCGAGTCTTTTTGCAGGAAATGATGTCATTTTAACAAATGGTATGCAGGGTGCAGGCAGGAGCATCATCCGTGCCGGGCATGATGTTATGGCGCGTTTTATAGAACAGACACAAGTTTATGCCGGAAATGAAATTAACACGGGTGCATTGTTAAATTGTGACGTGGAAGCCGGAGTGCGTGTAGTGGTTGCCGGAGACCGCGGCACCATCATTGGAGGAACTACTACGGCGGTAGAGTTGATTTCAGTGGCTTCTCTGGGAAACCGTGCCGCGGTAACAACAAGACTGATTATCGGTTTGGATGAAGAACTTAAGGTCAAGATGGAGGAAGTAGACAGTCTGATAGAAGAGTATCGGGAAAACATGATGGATGCCGAGAATACGTTAAAGCGTATTGCGTATCAGTTACAGACACAGCCTCTTACGCCTGAACTGAGTCAGCAGAAGTCGGAGCAGACGCGTAGAAAAATCAGCTATCAGACGAAACTGAAAGAGACTTCAACGAAACGCGAGAAGATGATTGATATTTATCGTCGTTCAGTAGATGGAAAAATTGTTGCCAGTGGGATAGCGAATGTCGGGTGCGTCATTATCATAAACGGTGCGCAAGAGACTCTTCATTCCGAGTTCCGGGATGTTACATTTAAAAAGAACAGACAGGAAATCAGGATTGTATCAAATAAACAGTATTATTTAGCATAAAAAAGCGCGCGGCAGGAAACCGCGCGCTTGTATTATGTTAACTTACCATCTCTCGTTATATTTTTCTTCACAATATTTACAGCGATATATTTCAGCTTTTTCATCAGCAAGAACAAAAATATGGGGAAGTCCCTGTTCGATAGAAGTGATGCACCTTGGGTTTTTGCACTTGATGATATTTTTGATTTCCTTAGGAAGCGTCAGTTCCTTTTTATCGACTAACTCGCCGTCTTTAATAACATTGACGGTAATATTATGGTCTATGAAAGCAAGCACATCCAAATCCAGCGTATGGATATCGCATTCCACTTTCAGGATATCCTTTTTTCCCATTTTATTACTGCGGGCATTTTTGATAATGGCAACCATACAGTCCAGTTTGTCTAACTGTAAGTGGTGATAGAGAGAGAGGCTTTTGCCTGCCGGAATATGGTCGAGTACATAGCCTTCTTCAATTTTTCCTACGTTTAACATATGCAGTTCAGCTCCTTTACACAGTGATTTCCAATAACGTTAATATTAATGCCATTCTGACATAGACGCCGTACTGTACCTGCTTAAAATAGACAGCCCGCGGGTCATCGTCCACTTCCACGGAAATTTCATTGACACGGGGAAGGGGGTGAAGTACCAGCATGTCATCTTTTGCCAATGCCATTTTTTCTCTGTTCAGAATATAAAAATCTTTCAGGCGGACGTAATCCTCTTCATTAAAGAAACGCTCTCTTTGCACACGGGTCATATAAAGCATGTCAAGCTGCGGCATACATTCTTCCAGACGGATGACTTCCTTGTAATCGATGTTTTTTTCTTTCAGCATATCGGTAATGTAATCCGGCACCTTTAACTCCGGCGGGGAAATAAAGATGAAATGAATGTCCGGATAGCGTACCAGCGCATTAATCAGAGAGTGGACGGTTCTGCCGAACTTCAAATCGCCGCACAGTCCGATGGTAAAGCTGCTCAGCCGGCCTTTTAAGGAACGGATAGTCAGTAAGTCGGTCAAAGTCTGTGTCGGATGCTGATGACCGCCGTCGCCTGCGTTGATAACCGGAATCCCTGATTTGCTTGCAGCTACCATAGGCGCGCCCTCCTTGGGATGACGCATGGCGCAGATGTCTGCAAAGCAGGAGATAACGCGGATGGTATCGGAAACGCTTTCTCCTTTAGAGGCGGAGGAAGAACCTGCGTCCGAGAAGCCGAGAACCTGACCGCCAAGTCCTAACATGGCGGATTCAAAGCTGAGTCTTGTCCGGGTGCTTGGCTCATAAAAACATGTGGCAAGCTTTTTTCCCTCGCAGGCATGTGCATATTTGTCGGGATGTCTCTCGATATCGTTTGCAAGGTCGAAGAGAGAATCCAGTTCCGCTACGGAAAAATCCAGAGGGTTCATTAAATGTCTCATTGCTGTAAAGCTCCTTTCGGTTAGTGTACTCAAAAAAATAGAAGAGAGGTGCTCCCTTCTATTTTCCTTATGTTTATGATTGAAATGATAATAAATCCTCTACCGGTTTCCGTTTAGGAGCAATAGGAGCTTCTTCCGGATAACCAATAGGAATTAATGCAACAAGTTCTCTGTCTTCCGGTATTTGAAGAAGAGACTCGATTTTTGCCTGGTCAAAAATACCTAAAATAACGGAACCTACGCCTTTATCATAAGCGGCAAGGCAAAATGTCTGGGAGGCAATACCGGCGTCATACATCTGCCAGGTATCTTTACGCGGTGTGGTAAAAGAACCGTCTCTTTCGTAACCACATCTGTTTTTGATAACAGTAACAGCAATTAACACAGGCGCATTTGCAATAATAGCGCCATTGTTCGGGAATGGTGTGGTTCCTTCAGCGGCAATTTTATCTTTCAACTCACCCTCTACGGCAATGTAGCGGGTAATCTGTGTGTTTTTCCAGCTTGGTGCAAAGGAAGCTGTTTCAACGATTTCCGATAATAACTCATGTTCTATTTTATCCGGTTTGAATTTGCGGATGCTTCTGCGTCCTTTGATACATTCCTGTACTGTCATAAGAAAACCTCCATTAATTGTGATGTGTGCAATAAGACTTACAATATTTTGTATATCATACCATGTTGTGGAATGTTTGTAAATATGTTATATTAGTAATAAGAAGAAATATTAAAAGATATAAAAGGAAGATGAGGCGTAAAAATGTCATATCAGGAGAGAAAAAGATGGCCCTTTCTGGGATTGCCGTTTACTTTTACAAAGTATACGATAGATGAGAATGTGATTACGATTAATACCGGTTTGTTAAATACACATGAAAATGACTGTTATATGTATAAAGTACAGGATGTAGAGTTGGAAGCAAGCCTGCCGGAGCGTATTTTCGGGCTTGGTTCGGTAATTTGTTATACCGGGGATACGACACATCCGAAACTCATCATAGAACATATTAAACATGCAAAAGAAATAAAAAATTATATTTTGCAGGAGTCGGAAGAGGCACGCAGAAAACGCCGTACCATGACGACTCTGGATATCGGTTCCGTACCGCTTGACGATATGGATTAATGACTTTCCAACCGGTCATTTTCCTGCAGCAGGCGTTCAAACAACAGACCTGTGAAAAACCAGCAGGGCGCATAGTCTAAGCGGATGACTTTAGCGATATTCCATCTGGAACGCTCATAATTCCATGGGCACAGTCCTTTTTTACGAAGAAAGAGCCCGGAAGTGAATTCGCCGAGAAAGATAATACCGGTATAAACGAAACCGCGGAATATGAAATTTTTGCCTTTGAGCATACGGCTGACGGGGGCTAAAAAAGCCGCCATTCCATAAATGGGAAACATCCAGACGGATGTAATTCCGGATAACTGCATTTCTCTTTTTCGGAAAGAATGGAAAGCGGTAAAAATGATTTCCAGGCACCAGCCGAGAAGCCCGCAGTGGATAAAATTGTGAATAAAGTTTTTCATAATAACAGGATGCCCTAAAATGGCGCGGTTATACATGAAAATTTTTCATAAACATGAAAATTTTTCATTAGCATGAAAAAGAAAGAACATGATCGTCATGAATTATAATGAAGCAATGCAGTATGTAGAATCCGTGCAGTGTTATGGCAGTGTATACGGACTTACCAATATGAGACTTTTATGTGAGAGGTTGGATAACCCCCAGGATAAACTGAGATTTGTCCATATTGCAGGAACGAATGGTAAAGGTTCCGTGCTTGCTTATGTTTCAACTGTGTTACAGACAGCAGGATATAAGGTCGGAAGATATATTTCGCCCACCATTCAGGATTACAGGGAACGATTTCAAATAAATGGCAAAATGATTTCAAAGGCGGCTTTCTGTCGGTATTTAGAGCCGATAAAAGAAGCAGCAGAGCAGATGGCAAAGAAAGATTCTGTCCATCCTACCATTTTTGAAATAGAGACAACCGTATCTTTTCTTTATTTTCTGGATAAAAAATGCGATATTGTTATACTGGAAACAGGACTAGGCGGCAGTCTGGATGCCACCAACATGATACAAACGCCGCTCTGCACTGTTTTTGCATCTATCAGTATGGACCATATGTCGGTACTTGGCAAATCTTTAACGGAAATTGCCACGCAGAAAGCAGGCATTATCAAAGATAACTGTCCGGTAGTCTCCTGTAAACAGAAAGCGGAAGTTATGCAGGTGCTGGAGAAGGTGTCAGCAGAGCATGGATGCTCTTTATCGGTAGCAGATGCAGGAAATGCGGGGAAGATAAAGTATGGAATAAAAAAACAGTCGTTTTCTTATGGGGTACATAAAAAACTGGAAATTTCTATACCCGGACAATATCAGATAGAGAATGCCGTTTTGGCAGTAGAAGTGATAGAAACGTTGAAACAATCCGGTTTTCCGGTATCAGCGGAACAGTTGAAAAAAGGGCTTTTGCAGACGCAGTGGCCCGGACGTTTTCACATTATAGGAGAAAAACCGTTATTTATTGTGGACGGTGCGCATAATGAAGATGCGGCTTTAAGACTGGCACAGTCCATACAATTTTATTTTACAAATAAGAGAATACTATATATAATAGGAATGTTGGCAGATAAGGAGTACGATAAGGTTCTGAAATTGACATCTCCGCTTGCTGAGCATATGATTACGGTAACACCGCCTCATAACACAAGAGCGATGAGTGCATATGAACTGGCGCAGGCTGCAAGAGCATATCACGACAGTGTAACGGCAGCAGACAGTCTGCAGGAAGCGGTGGAACTTTCCTATCTGTTGGCCGGTCAGGATAAGGACACGGTGATTATCGCATTTGGTTCTCTTTCTTTTTTAGGTGAATTAATGAATATTGTAAAACACAGAGATATAATCAGGAGAGATTCCCATGGTAAATCAGCAGAAAATTAAAGAAGCAGTAGCATTATTCTTAGACGGCATCGGGGAGGATATCACCAGAGAGGGACTTCGGGAAACACCGGAGCGGATAGCGCGTATGTGCACGGAATTGTTTGACGGCATGGGAAAGGATGCGTCAGAGCATTTATCCAAAACATTTTCGATAGAGAACAGTGAAATGGTAGTAGAGAAAGATATCGGCTTTTATTCCATGTGTGAGCATCATTTACTGCCTTTTTACGGGAAAGTGCATATCGCCTATGTACCGGACGGATGCGTTGTAGGTTTAAGCAAGCTTGCGCGGACAGTAGAAGTTTATGCTGCGCGGCCGCAGATACAGGAGCAGATGACGGTACAGATTGCAGAAGCAGTAATGCAGTATTTGAAACCGCAGGGCGTTATGGTTATGATTGAGGCAGAGCATATGTGCATGACTATGCGCGGTGTGAAGAAGCCCGGAAGTAAGACCGTAACGATTGCGAAAAGAGGATGTTTTAAAGATAACACACGGTTGCAAAACGATTTTTTTCAATTAGTCGGTAACAGATGAACACATGACAGGGATTTAAGAAGTGAAAGGAGAATAGGAATGGAAATTGGAACAAGGGAATTCAAAATGAAGGGGCATACGTATGTCATGGGAATTTTAAATGTAACGCCGGATTCTTTTTCAGATGGCGGGAAATATAACCAAATGGATGCAGCCCTTTTCCGGGTAGAGGAAATGATAAAAGAGGGGGCGGATGTGGTAGATATCGGTGGAGAATCTACAAGACCGGGATATGAAATAATTTCGGAAAACGAAGAAATAGAGCGTGTTGTACCGGTAATCGAGAAGGTTAAATCAAGATTTGACATTCCGGTCTCTCTGGATACTTATAAGAGTCAGGTAGCACAGGCGGGAATCGCTGTAGGAGTAGATATGATAAATGATGTATCGGGACTGCGATATGACGGAAATCTTGCAAAAGTGATAGCAGAAGCGGATATTCCCTGCTGTCTGGCACACAGTCGGATGGAAGCAAACTATACCGACTTTATGCAGGATGTTCTTGTGGATTTGTCAGACACTGCGCAGATTGCTTATCAAGCGGGAATCGAGGGCGAAAAGATTATGATAGACCCGGGAATTGGGTTTGGAAAAACGTATGAAAACAATCTGGAAATTATTAATAAGATGGAAATACTGCATAGTTTTGGCTATCCGTTGATGCTTGGCGCAAGCAGGAAATCCGTCATTGGGACGGCTTTGGACCTGCCGGTAGGGGAACGTGTAGAAGGAACATTGGCAACAACTGTGTTTGGTGTGATGAAAGGCGTGATGTTTGTACGGGTGCATGATGTAAAGGAGAATGTGAGAATTATCCGGATGACGGAAGCAATTTTACAAGGACGTTAAAAGTAAAAAGTAAGTGTAATTTTTAACTGAGTAAGACTGATAAAAGGAGTGTGAGAGCAGATGGATGAAATTAAAATCGAGAATTTACAAATATATGCGTATCATGGAGTGTATAAAGAAGAAAATGAAAAGGGACAGAATTTTTATGTAAATGCCGTTTTGTATACGGATACAAGAAAGGCGGCAAAAGAAGATAAAAAGGAAGCAACCACAAGTTACGGCGAAGTATGTCATTTCATCCATGATTTTATCAGCGATCATGTATATCAGTTAATTGAGACGGTAGCTGAAAAGACTGCTGAAGCGGTTCTTGCGGAATTTCCGCTGCTAGAGGGCATTACGCTGGAAGTTCGGAAACCGGAAGCGCCTGTTGATCTGGAATTTCAGTCCGTATCTGTGAAGATTACCCGTATGTGGCATACAGTCTGTCTGGCAGTTGGTTCTAATGTAGGAAACAGACCGGGACATATCCAGACGGCGATTGATACATTGAACGCTGATGAAAAATGCAGGGTGATAAAGACTTCCGAACTGGTTCGTACGACTGCTTACGGGGGCGTAGAACAGAATGAGTTTTTCAATGGCGCTCTTGTATTGGAAACTTTATATACGCCGGAGGAATTGTTAGAGAAAATTCATGAGATGGAAAAGGATTCGGGACGGGAATGGACGCAGCACTGGGGTCCCAGAACACTTGACTTGGATATTATTTTCTATGACGATTTAATTATACATACGGATACGCTGCAGATTCCACATGTGGATATGCAGAACAGAGATTTTGTATTAGAGCCGCTTGCGCAGCTTGTGCCTTATAAAATACACCCGTTATTGGGAAAGACAGTTTTACAGCTTTATGATGAAGTGCAGAAGACAGGAGAAAAATATGTCATCGACACAGTGTATCTACAATAAGAAATTATCATTGGAGGAAGCGCGTGCCATCTATATCGGACGTGCTCACCGGGATTTCCCGAGTGATGAGTTAAAGCCTTTTTCCATGATAGAAAGTCTGCATAATAACGGGTGGTATGAATGTTATGGATTCTATAGGCGGGAGGATGATAAACTTTGCGCCTATGCGTTTATGATGGCGGACACAGATAAGAATATGCTGTTATTGGATTACTTTGCTGTTTGTGAAGAACTTCGTGGAAAAGGCTATGGAATGGCAGCTTTGAAGATGTTAAAACAGGATTTTACCACGTGGAACGGCATCATTTTTGAAGTTGAGGATGATGATACGGCGGAATCGGAAGAAGAGACGCTTATCCGCAGAGGAAGAATTGCATTTTATGAAAAAAGCGGTGTCGTGATGACGAAGGAAAGAAGTCATGCGTTCGGTGTGGATTATAAGTTGATGGTGATGAATCTGGCTGATAGCGCGGCAGAAGAACAAGTGGGTGATAAAATAACATCTGTCTACAAAAAAATGCTCCCGGAAAAAGTTTTCCTCGAAATGTTCCATCTACGCTAAAACATCGTTGAGAAATATCGGGTGATATTAGAAGAAAAGCCGTTCATTATCGAATGGAAATAAATGTCAAAATATAATTTAATAAATTTAACAAAGAGAAACTGGACAAAATGAATAAAATAAGGGGTGCCTTGCAGAAATATTTATATTTCTTCTGCATTTCGCACCCCGTTTTTATTCATTTTTGTTCAGTTCCTTTTTTGTTAACTTATATTATTTTTTTATATTCGCCGCCGCCGCACTGCTTGCCGCACTGAATGTTGTAACATTGACAGGGCCAGCGGTGCTTGTTTTATATACCGGAACAGATGCGCCATACTCATTAAAATATACATACTGTGATGTGATATTTATATTTTCATAAACGCCATATGACACAACTTCCGGATCACTGCCGTCAATATACATTCTCTTTAAGGCAGGTTCTGTCTTGGAACTCTTTTGATAATAGATGTAATTATAATATATATTAAAGAAATCGACACGGTCATTTGTCAATACTTCAATAATGTTCTGTGAAAGGGAAAAGCGGCACAGCCTGTAGTCGTTTGCAACATCCATGTAATAGACATAGCCGTCCTGATAAATGGGATTCCAGATATTACCCTGCCATATGGAATTAATGGAGTCGGTTGCCGTATTCAGGGTGTATAGCGCATGGTCATCCTGCGTACCGTTAAAATAGATAATCCCGTTATTACAGGAAGCCGGATTAATAACATAATCGGCAATCGTAGTTTTATCGGATTTATCAATTTTAATTTTCGTAAGTTTTGTACCGGTTTTTGTATTATAATCCTGATAGTAGAGATAGTTGCCGCATAACTGCATCATGACTGCGTAAGTTCTGTCCAGACAGACTGTTTTTTTGCCGTCTTTCTGGCTGCGGTATATTCCGGCGGTACGTCCCATATAGCCTAATCCCGTACCTCCATTTGTGCCGCTTTCCATGTAATAGTATAGATAATCGCCGCCGGCATTGATGGAAGCAACGGAATTAACGCTTAATTTTGTAAGCTCCGTTTCATTGGGATTCATAGAATAGAGGGTGTTATTATCGTAGGCATTTGCAAAATATACTTTGCCGTCCGATTCACAAAAAAGCCCTCCGTTATTCAGATTACCGGCAGTATTGCCGACTGTATAATTATCATTCATAGGCATCTGACCTGTTATCACTAAGATTGTGATAATGATACCCAGGATAGCAAAAGCACTGACAATGATAAGAATATTTTTTTGGTTTTTACTCATATTTGGTCACCCCGATTTAAAAAGTTATAGAAATTTATATTTATAGTATAGTCTTAAACTTGCTTGCTATCAAGTGTGTTTTGTTATAAGATGTAAAGAAAGGTAAGAAATTCCACCTGTGCGGTTGGATACTCTATAGAGTATCCAACCTGACTCCCATATTCGCAAAACTCGCGCTTACGCGCTTATGCGTCTGCTATGCATCCGCATTTTGCTCATTTAGGAGTGGGTTGCTAATCCAACACCCCGTCTGCATTGCCATAAATGGCATACAGACAGGTTATTGGATTGCAACCGCACAGGTAGAAAAAATTGGAGGAAATGTAGAGATTTATGGACTTGCTGGAATTAAGAAAACAGATTGATGAAATTGATGAACAGATTGTGCAGCTATATGAAAGGCGGATGGATATTTCTTCGCAGGTTGCGGACTATAAAATAGGGACCGGAAAAAAGGTTTTTGACAGGGAGCGGGAAATAGAAAAATTAAGCAAGGTAAAATCCCTGACGCATAATGATTTTAACAGATACGGCATTCAGGAACTGTTTGAAC
>CAZKOR010000063.1:0-17804 GCA_964554405.1 uncultured Bacteroides sp.
AGTGGTATTCGCCGCTCCGATTCCTGTATTATTGTTTCTGATAAGTTATATTCCCCTGCGTTCTTTTTGCAGAGGATATCATGCCGACACGAACTTAGGCTGCACGATTGTTTCTGCGCTATTGATATGCTGTGTGTGTTTGATTTATCAAAATATCAGGGAAAGCTTTTTGATGATATATTATCCGTTTATTTATCTTATTTCAGGATATCTTGTCATAAGATATGCGCCGGTTCCGGCTCAAAACAAGCCGCTGGAGGAAGCAGAGACTGTGCGGTATAGACGAAAAAACCGTATTTTATGGCTGTTGGAAGCAGCGATAGGGATTGTTCTATATTTTCTTCAAAGAGAATACGGTATTGTCATTGCTGTGAGTCATTTATTTCTTGCATGTATGATGATAGCCGGACAGCCCCTTTTATGTTGTCTTTTGTATCAAAATAGTAATTTCTTTCAATATCTATTTGACAAATTACCATACAATCATCATTATTGTAATTATAAGTCAACAGATTAACTTGTTAAAGGAAATGGAATACTATATGAAAAAAGTAAAAGATTTAGTCCCATAAAACAAATAAGATATGAATTGGCCGGTGGCAAAAGAAATGCCGGCTTTAGAGCGTATTGTAAAAAATCCCACTTGTGGAGAGCTGGATGAAGGGACAAATATGGCGGCTGCGGATATTTTAAATAAATAGTGGGGACTCTCCCGATTCCTGCCGTTCACCCACTCTTCCGAAACCGCAACGGTGCAATTCCCACATGGCGCTTAAAGCAGTCGCTGAAGTAAGCGCTGCTGGAGAAGCCGGCTTTATCGGCAATTTCCGACATACTCATTTTTGTGTTTACAAGCAGTTTTTGCGCATACAATATTTTTTCATTTAAAATAAAAATAGAGTATGGTGTATGCAGTTGGTTAATGAATACTTTCGACAAATAGGATGCTGAAACATGAATATGTTCAGCGGTATCCGGAAGCGAAGGACTCTCACTTAAGTGTGATTTTACATACTCTATCGCATTTGTAAGGCATTCTTGCTTTCTATTAGACCCCGGCAGTTTTAACGCACCTTTTTTAGAGCGCTCGTTCAAAAATATCAGAATCAGTTTGTGCAGTAAGCCTTTTAATATAATCTCGGAATGTTTATTATAAGCGTTCCATTCCTTTTCCATTTCAAATAAAATAGAAAGCGCTTTTTTCTGCGCGGCGCTGTCTAAATGGATAGTGAACTCTTCGCCAATAAGTGTGTCCAGACTGTCCGCTTCCATGATTGCTAGCAAATCGGCGACCATGCTGTCTGTAAATTTTATCAGAATACCTTCACGCGGTTTATCAGATAAGTTGGAGGAGCGGAAATACCTGTTTTTGAGCATAATATCCATATCGCCTTCACGCATAATGAAAGTACCGTCAGGAGAATAGACAATATTCTCACCGCTTATCAGATAAGAGAGACCATAAAAATCCGTATAAGCTTCTGCTGACGCCATTTCAAAACTTGGCGGACGATGCACATGGGCATAATTAAAGTTGTATCCGGCTTTTAAGGGAAGCGGCATAATGTTTTCCTCCTTTTTTCTCAGTTTTCGCGTCAAGTATATCATAATAAAAAAGTGTGGTAAATGTCTGAAATCTAAAAAATGAAATAAGAGAAGCTTAAATGATACATTTTATGGTATAATAAATGCAGGCTTAGCAGCCTGTGTCACGCATGCCAAAACACTACCGGAGGGATAGATATGATTTATGCTATTTTAGCGGCAGCAGTTTTTTTTCTGGACTTAGAAATTAAAAACTATGTGGAAAGAAAAGGAACAGAGGGAGCGGAACAAGAGATAGGCGGTGGTATGCTGCTTCTCAGAAAATATCATAACAAAGGCGCTTTTTTGAATACGGGAGAGCATAGAAGCGGTCTGGTGGCGGTGGTTTCCGTTATCTTAACACTGGCAATGACAGTGCTTTTTCTTGTCACGTTTAGTTTCAGAGGGAGCAAGCTGTTAAAAGCAGGATTGTCTTTATTGTTAGGCGGCGCATACAGCAATACCTATGACAGGCTGCGAAGGCACTATGTTGTGGATTATGTAAGCTTTCCGGTGAAAAATGAGATGATAAGACGTATTGTATTCAATATTTCGGATTTTTGTATTATGATAGGAGCATTACTTATGGTAATCGGGAGCATAGCGTGAGAAGAATGCCTAAAACATAGGCATTCTTCTTATTGGTTATTTTTATGTCGTAATGACAGTTCCAATCTTCCCTTTGACAGCATCGGCGGTAGATTTTATAGAAGTAATCAGGACGCTTCCCTCCGGATTAGCTTCCAGATAGGCAATCGCGGCTTCGATTTTAGGAAGCATAGTGCCTTTTTCAAATTCATCTTCGGCAATCAATGTTTTGGCTTCCTGTATGTTCATATGTTCTATCGGCGTTTGGTTTTCTTTGCCGAAATTCCGGTAAACAAAAGGAACGCTTGTTAAAATAATCAGTTCATCTACTTTTAAGTCTCCGGCGAGTTTTCCGGCAATTGCATCTTTTTCGATGACAGCGGAAGCGCCTTTTAAAACATGATTCTGCTCAATAACAGGAATACCGCCGCCGCCGCAGGCAATGACAACCTGACCGGCATCTGCCAGAGTGCGGATAGCTTCAATTTCCACAATGTCTATCGGTTTGGGAGCGGCAACGACACGACGGAAACCTTTACCGGGTTCCTCGAGAACATAGTTGCCTTTTTTTATTTCTGTTTCCGCATCCTCTTTAGACATATATCTGCCGATGACTTTCGTCGGCTCATAAAATGCTTCATCATAGGGGTCTACGGTCACCTGTGTCAGAATAGTGCTGACGGTTTTGGAAATGCCGCGGTTTAGAAGTTCAGTGCGCAGGGCATTCTGGATATCATATCCCACATATCCCTGGCTCATGGCGGAGCAGACACACATAGGAGCAGGTGTGTAATCAATATAAATACGGCGCAGTTCGGTCATAGCTTTGTGAATCATACTGACCTGCCGACCGTTGCTGTGCGTAATTGTCAGCTGATAATCGGATTCCACGAGGTCTGCAAGCGCTTTTGCCGTGACTTTTACGGCATCCCACTGCTCTAATGTGGTGTAACCTAATGCTTCATGTCCGAGAGATACGACGACTTTCTTTTTACTCATAAGATTCCTTTCTTTCCATGTAAATGAAATTCATTATTTCGCCAAGAATTGCTCTGCAATTCTTGAACGCTAACCGTTGAGGTTTGCGTAACGCTAGCCGCTAGGCTTGCGTTTTTTATTATACCAAAAGCACCATGTTTTGTATAGATTGAAGCACGATTTTATTTCTTCCTGAACTTCCCCGGCGTTATTCCGATATATTTCCGAAATTGTCTGCAAAAATGTTCTATATTTTTATAGCCGCACTGTTCTGCGATTTCCGAAATGCTTTGGTCGGTATAGAAAAGAAGGTCTTTGGCCTTACGGAGTCTGGCGTCAATCACATCATCCATACAGGAAATACCGAATTTTTGTTTATAAAGAAACTGCAGATGTCCCATACTGACATGCAAAAGCTTTGCCATTTCCTGAACATTCCATGCAAACTGCGGATTGTTGGAAATCTGCCTGCGCAGCGCTAAAAGTTCATGGTCATGTAAAGAGGCAGAATGGTGCAGGACATCGTCACGGAGCTTGGAGAACAGAATCCGCAGAAGCTGTGAAATAATCAAATTTTCTGTGTCTTCTGCGACGCCTTGCATAGTATCCATACCGGCATGATGATATTCTCTGGCAGTACCTTCCCATTGAGAAGTTTCCCATGTTAAAAGCTGAATAAGATTATGGCAGTAATCCGGGTCTGATAGCGGAAAAGGATGAGCTGACAGAGGAAAATTCCGAACAAAAGTTTCATCTGATGCAAAGCGTATCCAGTCGTTTCCATAGCATTCCGTGCCTGCGGCATACCATATCTTATGATGTGGAGGATAGAGAATAGCAGAGTGCGGCGGATATTCTTCTATTTGGTCATTTATCCGGAACCTGGCAGGGGTACTGGTAATTAGTAAAAGATAGCAGTCATACCCGTCAGGAATATCAAATACAAAATCACTGGGATGTACGGCATCGTATCCGGTAAAATAAATATGATTCATAGCGTCTCCGTTTTTGCATTTCTATTTAAAGAATCAACTTGAAATAGTTAATACTGATTTGAGTATAACAGAGTGATGGCTTGTATGCAATCTGAGGATAAATCAAAAAAATATGGGAAAAGGTCATTGAGGCAAAATGTAAGAAAAAATATAATTATTTATATTACATAAAAAGGGGAGATTGTGATGATGGCGGAAAAAACAATTGTGATAACAGAGGAATCAAAGGCTCTTTTTCATAATAATGTGGATTATTGTATCGGGACAGGACGTATGGGACTTGCGCTGACGAAAGAATATCAGGAGCAGCTTAAGCTCGTGCAGGAAGAAATTGGATTTAAGCACATCAGAGGGCATGGGTTGTTCTGTGATGATATGGCAATTTATCAGGAATATGAGGAAAATGGGGAGAAGAAAACAGAGTATAACTTTACTTATTTGGACAGGGTCATGGATAGTTACCGCAGTATGGGACTGCGCCCTTTCTTAGAGTTGGGATTTATGCCGAAGAAGCTGGCAAAGGGTGTGCAGACGATATTTTACTGGGAAGGAAATATAACGCCGCCGGAAGACTACGATGAATGGTGTCGCATGGTACAGGCGCTGCTGTGTCATTTGATGGAGCGGTATGGTACGGAAGAAGTAGTAAAGTGGCCGATTGAGGTATGGAATGAGCCTAATTTGAGTATTTTCTGGGAAAATGCGGATATGCAGGAGTATTTTAAATTGTTTCATTGCACTTTTGATGCCGTAAAAGAGGTGGATGAGCGTTTTCGTGTGGGTGGTCCGGCAGTCTGCGGAGGAAGTGACGAAAAGTGGATTCGTGCTTTTATGGAATACTGCCGGCATCATAAAATAGAGGTGGATTTTATAACAAGGCATCATTATACAATTGAGCAGCCGGAGACAGTCGGGCATTATGATTATTCTGTTTTGATGAAGCCGGAAGAAGGGTTTGCAAATTTGAAAACGTCCAGAGATATTATTGACAGTTTTCCGGAGTATCAAAATCTGCCTATTCATATTACGGAATTTAATACTTCTTATACGCCCAAAGGGGTTATTCATGACACGAATCTGAATGCGGCGTTTATTGCCCATCAGCTGTCACGGTTGGGAGATGTCAATGAATCATACTCCTACTGGACTTTCGGAGATGTGTTTGAAGAACAGGGGGTGCCGTTTACACCGTTTCACGGGGGATTCGGACTGGTGGCGGAAGGATGTATTCCCAAACCCACTTTCTGGACATTTGCTTTTTACAAGAAGTTAAAGGACAGCAATGGGCAGTGTGTCTATAAAGATGATAATATCGTTGTGCTTAGGCGCGGTAAAAATGACTATCTGGGAGTGGCGTGGAATATCGCCCGCCGGACGGAGGGAACGCTTTCTAAAGAGAGCGAAGAAACAAAGGAAATCAGGATTTCCATGCCTGCATGTGACGGCGGATATAGCTTTTTGATGAAAATCGTGGACGAGGAAACCTGTAATCCGTTGAAAACCTGGCATGATTTGGGCGAACCGGCATACATAAACGCGGAACAGAAAAAACTTTTAAGGGAAGCGGCAATGCCTTATCTTAAGACGGACAGACTTAAAGCCCTGGACGGAAATGTGTGCATTGCATTAAGCCTTAACAGAAATGCAGTTGTTTATTTTGAAGTAAACCGGAGTGAGGTTATTCCTGACCGGGGTTATGATTATGAGAGAGTGATATCGGGAGCATGAAAGGAGAAAAATTTGGAATGGAAAACAAAAGAAATTACCGCAATGTATTTGCGGAAAACGGAATCAGTCAAAAACAAATTGAGCAGCGCCTGGAAGAAATCAGGCATACTTTCTTTTACAAAGAGGGAGAGAAACTTTATTATCCTGTAGGAGAAGATATGGCTTATATCACGGATACGGGAAATAATGATGTCCGGACAGAGGGTATGAGCTATGGCATGATGCTCAGCGTACAGCTTGGTATGAAAGAGGAATTTGACAGGCTGTGGAAATGGACAAAGACCTATATGTGGATGGATACGGGCGAAAACGAGGGATACTTTGCATGGTCCTGTGCATTGGACGGAAGCAAAAATGCCGATGGAGCTGCGCCGGACGGAGAAGAGTTTTTTGCGATGGCACTTTTCTTTGCTTCTCACAGATGGGGAGACGGAGAGGGAATTTTCCATTATTCTGCGGAGGCAAAAGCGATTTTACGGGCGTGTCTTCACAAAGGGGAAAACGGCAGAGCGGGCAGTCCGATGTGGAATCCGGAAAACCGTCAAATACTTTTTGTGCCGGGGATAGATTTTACAGATCCGTCATATCATTTGCCGCATTTTTATGAATTGTTTGCCTTGTGGGCGGAGGAAGAGGACAGGCCTTTCTGGAAGCAGGCGGCGGCAGCGAGCCGGGAATATTTGGCAAAAGCGTGTCATCCCTCGACTGGTTTTTGTGCAGAGTATGCGGAATTTGACGGTACGCCGATGAGCAGAAAATTGCCTTGGTCGGATGACCGTCATGACTGGTTCTACAGTGATTCCTACCGGACGGTTGCCAATATCGGACTGGATTATGAGTGGTTCGGAGTGGACTGCGGGCAGAGAGCGGCAGCCGACCATATTCAGGAATTTCTGATAGAGGATGCGCGGAAAGAAACCTATCATATCTATGAAGTGGACGGAAAGATAGCAGGCAGTACGGCACTGCATCCTATAGCCATTACGGCAACAACAGCACAGGCTTCCCTTGCAGCGGATAATGCATACACAAGGGAGTGGGTGGAACGTTTTTTCCGTCAGCCGCTTCGTACCGGTGAGAGAAGATATTATGATAATTGTTTATATTTTTTTGCATTTTTGGCTTTGAGCGGTAACTATCGAATCTGGTGAGTAAAAGGGAATGAATCGCAATGGATGCAGTGAAAAAGAGTAAAGAGATGGGATATGAACAGGCATGGCTGGCTTATCCGGAGAAAAAAGCAAATAACGATGTTGTCGGTATCTGTTCTGTTTATGCAGATGTGTCAGATACTTTGATGGAAAACAGTGTGAGGGAGTTAAAGGCGGTATTAACGGCAATGCCCCAAAATGAGATAGAAAGCATCAGGCTGACTCTGAAAGAGGGAATGAAAGAGGAAGCATATCATCTTTTTGAGAAAGCAGGGCAAATCAGTATAGAAGCATCGGATTCTAAGGGCATTCTGTATGGTACATTTGATTTGATCCGCCGGATACGGATGCAGGATTTTGTTAAAAATCTGAATATTACAAAAGCGCCTGTAATGCCCCTTCGTATGCTGAACCACTGGGATAATATGGACGGCAGCATTGAACGGGGATATTCCGGCAATTCTTTTTTCTTTGAGAACAATGAAATCCTGATAAATGACAGAACTGTCACTTATGCAAGGCTGATAGCAAGCGTAGGAATCAATGGTGTAGTCATCAATAATGTAAATGTGAAAGAATGTGCCACATGGCTGATTACGGACAGATATCTTGACAAGTTAAGGGAAATGTCGGAAATTTTTGCCGGATATGGAATACGGCTATATTTGAGCCTGAATTATGCGGCACCCATGGAGTTGGAGGAACTTGACAGTGCCGACCCTCTTTCGGATGAAGTGAAAGCATGGTGGAAAAAGCGGATGAAAATTGTGTATGACGCCGTACCGAATCTTGGCGGTTTTCTGATAAAAGCGGATTCAGAGGGACGGCCGGGGCCTTTTACCTATGGCAGAACACATGCGGATGGCGCCAATATGCTGGCAAAAGCTATAGCGCCGTACGGCGGACTCATTATCTGGCGCTGTTTTGTATATAACTGTAAACAGGACTGGCGGGATAGAAAAACGGACAGAGCAAGGGCGGGATATGATAATTTTATTGACTTAGATGGTCAGTTTGAAGACAATGTGATACTTCAAATCAAAAACGGCCCTATGGACTTTCAGGTGCGGGAGCCGGTACATCCTTTGTTTGGCGCGCTTGAAAAAACCAACCAGATGTTAGAGGTGCAGATTGCACAGGAATATACGGGACAGCAGCGTCATGTCTGTTATCTGATTCCTATGTTTAAACAGATTCTTGCTTTTAAGACTTATGTGAAAGAGGATAAAGATACGATAGCCGACATTGTATCAGGCCGTACTTATTCACAGAAAAACTGCGGTATGGCGGCAGTCGCCAATACCGGCAGCGATGAAAACTGGACAGGACATGATTTGGCGGCTGCAAATCTGTATGGTTTTGGACGGCTTGCTTTTGAACCGGATTTATCTGCGGAAGAAATTGCAAAAGAATGGATTCGGTTAACTTATGGAAGCAATAAAGAAATAGAAGAAACGCTTTTATTCATGCTGATGTCATCATGGCCGGCTTATGAGAAATATACATCGCCTCTCGGGATTGGCTGGATGGTGAATCCGGGATACCATTACGGACCCAATGTGGATGGGTATGAATATGACAGATGGGGAACTTACCATAGAGCTGACCATTTGGGGATAGGCGTTGACAGGAGCCGTGAGGGAACGGGATATGCGCTGCTTTACAGAGAGCCTAATGCGTCAATTTATGACAGTAAGGAGAAATGCCCGGATGAACTTCTGCTTTTCTTTCATCATGTTCCTTATACATGGCAGCTTAAGTCAGGGAAATCAGTGATTCAACATATTTATGACACTCATTTTGAGGGAGTGGAGATTGTGGATGAGATGGCATGCCGATTTGAAAAACTGTATGGAAAACTGCCGGAGAAAGTATATGAGAGGATAAAGATAAGACTGAATCATCAAAAAGAGCATGCAAGGGAATGGCGCGACCAGATAAACGCTTATTTTTATCGGAAAACAGGGATAGCGGACGAGAGAAAAAGAAAAATATATTAAGGATGGTGAACTGCATAACCGCAATATATGGGTATTCTTTCGCAAATAGTAAGAAGAAAAGAGTAGGGAGATTGTTATATGTTATTATAAACTCAAACTTGAAGTTAGAGTTACGCAAGCCTGTCGGCTAGCGTTATAAAAAGGGCAAGGAGGCATACGGATGGATTTAGTATATAACAAAGAAAAGATAAGCAATTATCGCAAAAGGGCACAGGAGCTGGTTGCACAGATGACTTTGGAGGAAAAGGTTTCACAGACGATGCACCGGACTCCGGCAATAGAACGTCTTGGCATCAAGGCGTATAACTGGTGGAACGAAGCGCTTCACGGCGTTGCGCGGACAGGTACGGCAACTATTTTTCCACAGGCAATCGGGCTGGCGGCAACTTTTGATGAAGATTTGTTAGAGCAGATAGGTGAGGCGGTATCCACGGAGGCGCGGGCTAAATTTGCCATGCACCAAAAGGGAAAGGATACTGACATTTATAAAGGGCTTACTTTTTGGGCGCCGAATGTCAATATTTTCAGGGATCCGAGATGGGGAAGAGGACATGAAACGTACGGGGAAGACCCGTATCTGACAAGCAGACTCGGCGTTCGCTATATTATGGGTCTGCAGGGACATGATGAAAACTATTTAAAAGTTGCGGCGTGTGCAAAGCACTATGCAGTACATAGCGGACCGGAAAGTCTGCGTCATGGTTTTGATGCTAAAGTAAATGAACAGGATTTGAGGGAAACCTATCTTCCTGCATTTCAGGCATGTGTGCAGGAAGCAAAAGTAGAAGCGGTGATGGGAGCTTATAACCGCGCCAACGGAGAACCATGCTGCGGAAGTCCCCGTCTGTTGACGGAAATTCTTCGAAAAGAATGGGAATTTGACGGGCATGTGACATCGGACTGCTGGGCAATCAAGGATTTCCATGAAAATCATCACGTTACTTCAAACGAGGTAGAGTCTGTTTCACTTGCCATGAACAGCGGATGCGATTTAAACTGCGGTTCTCTGTTTGCTTATCTGGAGAAAGCAGTAAAAGAGGGATCAGTAGACGAAAAGCGTCTGGATGAAGCGGTTGTGAATTTGTTTACTACCCGTATGAAGTTAGGTGTATTTGATAAGAAAGAGGAAAATCCGTATGACAAAATCCCATTTGAGGTAGTAGATTCTCCTGAAATGAGGAAATTTAATGAAAAAATTTCCGAGCGTTCCATTGTTTTGTTAAAAAATGAAAATCAGATTCTTCCGTTAAAGAAAGAAAAAATCCATACAATCGGCGTTATTGGACCGAATGCCAATAACCGCAGGGCGCTTGTCGGAAATTATGAAGGAACGGCATCCCGTTATGTAACAGTACTTGAGGGAATTCAGGATTATGCCGGAGAAGATATACGTGTGCTTTATTCGGAAGGATGCGACCTTTATAAAGACAGAATCAGTGTAATTGCGGAGCCGAATGACCGTGCTTCCGAAGTGCGCGGCATCTGCGAGGCAAGCGATGTTGTCATTGCAGTTATGGGATTGGATGCCTCTTTAGAAGGGGAAGAGGGGGATACCGGAAATGAATATGGAAGCGGTGATAAACCCAATCTGCAGCTTCCGGGATTGCAGCATGATATTTTAAAAATTGCCAAAGAAAGCGGGAAACCGGTGATTCTGGTAATCTTATCCGGCAGTGCAATGGCAGTGACATGGGAAGAGGAACATCTGGATGCCATTGTACAGGCATTTTATCCCGGGGCACAGGGAGGATGTGCGGTTGCCAGACTTTTGTTTGGCGAGGCAAATCCGGAAGGAAAGCTGCCGGTGACTTTCTATCGCACAACGGAAGAACTGCCGGATTTCGAGGATTATTCCATGAAAGGAAGAACATACCGTTATATGAAGCAGAAAGCGCTTTTTCCGTTTGGTTATGGACTTTCCTACACAGAATACGAGTATCAGAATACAGCTATTATCGCAGAGAATATCAATACCGGAATCGGCACCGCCGAAAACGGCATCGTCCTGAAAACGGAAATAAAGAATACCGGCATGGTGGACGGAATAGAGACTGTACAGGTATATGTGGGACTGGAAAAAGAAGACGCACCGAATCCACAGCTTAAGCGGATTGTCAAAGTGCCTTTGAAAGCAGGAGAGTCAAAGCAGATAGAAATTTCATTACCGAGAGAGGCATTTATGCTATACGATGAAGACGGCAGGCATACGCTGTATCCCGGTACATATCATATTTATGTCGGCGGTTCTCAGCCGGATGAAAGAAGTCTGGAGCTGACAGGTAAGTCAGTGCAGCACTTTGAGATCAGCCTGTAATTAAGAGAGGTGTATATATGAAAACAGAAGGACCTGCAGCGCCAAAAGACCCCGAAAAAAAACGTCCGTTTTTTTACATTATGAGAGAAAAAGAGATATTTGGTTCAATACAGCCGGATGGACGGGGAATTCAATTTATTTATGAGGACAGTGGAAGATTAATAAACAGCGCACAGATTGTGGGTAATATCGTAGACCCGGAGATATTGGATTTACTGAAAGAAACACAGGGATTTCGCAGACTGGTACATAGTATCGGCGTTTCTGTGGAAACGGAAAATCCGGAAGAAAAGATTGATTTTGTTTTTCAGATGTATGGAAAAGAAGACGCCTTGGGGGGCGGCAGCAATCTTCGATGTTCTCTTTTAGGAGACGGTGCGGAAGTAAGGCTTCGGCTGGAAGATATAACATGGTCGGCAGACGATAAGGAGCCGGGGCAGATTCGGTTTGAGTTTGAAACGCCGCAGCTTCTGGCAGCCGCAAGTGTACGGTTCTTTTTAAATGACGGATTTGATGCGCCTGAGGTAATCGAGGAAGAAGATATTGATTTTCATTCCGGGGATTATCAGAAAATGTTGGAACGCTCCCTTATGAATATGGGCAATACGGCGAGATTTCTTAAGGCGGTCCAAAAGGCAAAAAGCGGTGAGGATGTCACGATTGCCTATATTGGCGGCTCCATTACGCAGGGAGCAGGAGCAACACCGATTCATCATGAGTGTTACGCATACAAGTCCTATCAGGCGTTTGCAGAGTTGTTTGGGAATGGAAATAACGTGCATTTTATTAAGGCCGGCGTGGGAGGCACGCCTTCAGAACTTGGAATGGTAAGATTTGAACGTGATGTTCTGCGGGACGGAAGCGCAGCGCCGGATATAATTGTGATTGAATTTGCAGTAAACGACGAGGGGGATGAGACCCAAGGAAACTGCTATGAAAGTTTAGTGCGTAAGGCATTAAAGCTTCCGCAAAAACCTGCCGTTATACTTTTATTTTCGGTATTTGCAAATGACTGGAATCTACAGGAACGTCTGGGAAAAGTCGGTTATCATTACAATCTGCCGATGGTCAGTGTGCTTGATGCCGTTACACCGCAGTTTAAATTAAAGCCCGGAGCAGGAAGAGTGCTTTCCAAAAATCAGTTCTTTTATGATATGTTTCATCCGACGAATCATGGTCATACAATTATGGCGGACTGTCTGACCTATTTCTTTAGGCAGGCGGTTCAAAAGGAGCCGGAAGATGATGACACGGAGCAGTTATTACTGCAGGATGCCGTCATCGGATGTGATTTTGAGGCAGTGAAGCTTCTCGACAGAAAAGATAGCTGCGACAGGAAAGAAATTGTGAAATTAATCAATTGTGGAAGTTTCCTATCGGAAGATAAAGACCTGCAATGTGTGGAAATGGATGAGGAACTGACAGGTACGCCGGAATTTCCGTACAACTGGATGTACTGCGGAAAAGTGGAAAACGAAGAAGATTATTTTGAATTAAAGATTTATTGTAAAGCATTGCTTTTGATATATAAAGATTCAGGCGATATGGCAGTCGGAAAGGCGGATGTCATATTGGACGGAAAAAAGATACTGACGGCGGATCCCCATGTAAACGGGTGGACGCACTGTAATCCTGTCATTCTGTTTCAGCAAAAAGAGGCTGAGGAACACGTTGTCAGAATTCATATGGCGCAGGGCGATGAAGATAAGCGCTTTACGATTCTTGGTTTTGGATATGTAGAATAGGGGGCGGTAAGATGTATTACGCAAAAAATCCGATTTTGCCGGGGTTTCGTCCGGACCCTTCCATATGCCGTGCAGGGGAGGATTATTATATTGTAACATCCAGTTTTGCGTACTTTCCGGGAGTGCCGATTTACCATAGTAAAGATTTGGCGCATTGGGAACAGATTGGACATGTATTGACAAGAAAATCACAGCTTCCTTTGGACGGGTGCGGGCATTCGGAAGGCATATTTGCACCTGTGCTCCGCTGTCATAAAGGAACATTTTATATGATTACAACCAATATTTCAGCAGGCGGGAATTTTATTGTAACTGCCAAGAAACCGGAAGGCCCTTGGTCGGAGCCATATTATTTGGGTGAAGCGGCGAAAGGAATCGATCCGAGTCTCTATTTTGAAGAGGATGCCGATGGAAATACCCATTGCTACTATATCGGGACAAGACCGAATTCAAACGGAGTCAGTTACAATGGCGATTGGGAAATTTGGCTCGAAGAACTGGATTTGGAAAAAATGCAGTTAAAAGGAGAAGGTAAAAAAGTCTGGAAAGGCGCTATGAACGGCGTCATCTGGCCGGAGGGACCTCACCTGTATAAAATAGACGGTTTTTATTATATTATGCATGCGGAAGGCGGAACCGGACCGGATCATTGTGTGTCCATAGCAAGAAGTGAAAATTTGTGGGGACCCTATGTCGGTAATCCGGATAACCCGATTTTAACGCACAGACATTTGGGAACCCAATATCCGATTACGGCAGTGGGACATGGAGATTTGGTAGAAGATGGGCATGGAAACTGGTATATGGTCATGCTGGCATCAAGAAAATGTGAAGGATATGTGAATACGGGAAGGGATACTTTCCTTGCAAAAGTGGTTTGGGAAAACGGCTGGCCGATAGTGAATCCGGGTGTCGGAAAGCTGGAGGATGTCGTAGAACTTGAAGGCGAAGCTTCTTATATCGCACCACAGAGTCATGTATATCATTTTTTCAGGGAAAGGCTGCAGGATGAGTTTTTGATGCTTCGCAATCCGGATGAAAGAGCTGTTTCACTTTCTGAGCGGGAAGGATATTTAAGGCTGCATACACTGTCGCAGACATTGCTGCAGAAAGCAAATCCGGCATATGTCGGTATCCGGCAGCAGGATTATTTCTATCAGGTATCAACAGTCATGGAATTTGAGCCGAAGGGACAGGAAGAAGCCGGACTCTGTATTTTATGTGGAGATGGCTGGCATTTGCGGTTTGTAAAGCGTCTTTCCGGAAATAAAGAAGAATTGTTCTTGATTTCTTGTAAAAGCGGTACGGAAGAGACTTTGGCGCAGGAAGAAGTTCGAGAGGGAAGAATTGAGTTAAAAATTGTAAACCGCGGACAGCGGGCGGAGTTTTATTATCAGCAGAATGGGGACGGATTAAAACTGTTAGCAGAAAATGTCGATGTGCATGAGTTCAGTACGGAATGCAGCGGCGGATTTACCGGATGCACAATTGGAATGTACGCATCGGCAAATAGTACCCGGCAGGAAAACTATGCGGATTTTGCAATGTTTTCTTATGAGAAATTATAAAAAGCCGGCAGGCATCAGACAGTTTTTATTGGTGTGTAGTAGTTTTGATACTCGGAAGGAGAACATCCGTTCATTTGTTTAAAAACCCGGTTAAAGGTAGTAAGACTGGAAAAACCCGATGAAAATGCAATGGCGCTGATGGAAGATGCCTTATTCAGCAATAATTTTTCCGCTTTGGAGATACGGACGCTGCGCAGATACTCCATGAATGTCTGCCCGGTGCATTCCTTAAAAATCCGGGTAAAGTGATACTTGGAGTAGCCGGTAATGTCTGCCGCCTGTTCCAAAGAAATATCTTCCGAGAAATGAGCGTTTACATACTCGAACAGCCGATTCAGACATTCGGATACAGACTGTCTGTCCATGGTTTCCAGATTGGCATGGTCCATACAGCTGTTTCCAAAGCAGGCAAAGAAAGATGCAAGACCGGCATAGACTTTCATATTCCAGAGAGGGGTCTGCTGCCAATAATCTGCGGCAAGCTGTAGAATCCACCCTATTTCTTCTGTATAGATAGTTTCAAAAGTATCGTTGTTTATCAGAATGGGGCGGCTTAACAGCGACAGAATATAGGGAAAGCCGGAGAGAGACTGAAGAAAATCCGGTTTAAAAGTATAAATGAATCTGGCGCCGCCTGTTGGAGGGGGATATGAGTGGAGCGTGCCTGAAGGAATAATAAAAATATCACCGGGCTCCAGCTGGTAAGTGGCGCCGCCGGCAATCATAGTGAATTTTTGTAAAACCGGGGTCACGATTTCAAGAGCGCTGTGGCAGTGAGTGCCATATCCGCCCATCTGAGTGTTATACCAGAAACGCAGAGGAGCCTGCTTTAGGAAAGTAAGAGATTCTGTGTAATTATTTTCTATAAAAAAGTCTCCGGAGCAGTGATCCGGCTGATTCAGATAGCTTTGATGCTGTGATTCGGTTAATTGATAAAGTGATTCCGGGTTCATGGAGAACACTTCCTTTTCTATACTTGATAATGTTAAGTATAGATGCAAAAAAAGTTTATGTCAAACGGAAGGAGAATTATGAAAAAACTATGAGAAATATTAAATTTTCAGCAAAAATAAGTGTTTTGGTAATTTCTATTTTGACATTGGGATTATTGGTGCTTTGGAAGAGTACGGATATAAGAATATCTGCATTGATGCGGGAGCAGATTTTAACAGAGATGAATGATGCAGTGGATACACGAGTCAAAATTGTCGAGCAGTATGTCCAGGCGGCAGAGTCCTATCTGATTGGTTACGGGCAGTCGTTAGAACTGAAAGAAGCGCTTTTAAATCCTGATAATGAGGGCGTCGTTACAAATGCGCAGGATTATACGGATAATTATGCATTGGTGAATGAAAATCTGGAGAATATATATCTGGCGGATTATAATTCCACCGTGCTGGATTCCTATGTCAGGGGCCCGATTGGAAAGACTCTTCGTGAGGGAGATAGTTTACGGCAACTGCAGGATATGGTATTTGCTTCCAATAAAATATGGAATGCGGGAATTATGCAGTCTCCGTCAACGGGGCAGCAGGTTGTTTCCTTGTATTATCCTATCTATGACGGTGAGAAGCCTTTGGGATATGCAGGCGGCGCCATTTATGCGGAGAGTTTAAAAAATACACTCAACGATTTAATAGATGAAGAGGAAAATAAAACAGATTACGCATTGCTAGATGCGGCGAATCAGGTTTATATTTTTTGCGAAGACGATGAAAAAACAGGTACTGCGATTGAAGATGAAAATACATTAAAAATAATGGAGCTTGCCAAGAACAGTCAAGCAGCAGACGCATTTTATGAATATGTGGAAAATGGCGAGAAGATGCTGGCAGTTTACAGATATTTGCCGGAGAGAGACTGGGTGCTTGTCATATTGACGGACTGTAACGTGGCGTTTCAACCTATCAACCGGATGAGCGTTATGCTGTTCTTTATGTGCGCGACGATATTGCTGGTTCTTTCCGTATGTATCTGGTTTATAATCAGGTTGATTGTCAGAGATATAAACAAGGTGGCGAATATCATTCATGAAATAGGTACATTGGATTTAACAATAAAAGATGAACTGGATGAATACAGTTCGCGTAAAGACGAAGTAGGAATGATTGCAAAAGCGACGCTGTATCTGGCGGAATCTGTCAGTGACGCAGTAAAAGTTATTAAAGAAAAAAATGTGGAGCTTTTAGATGTTTCCGAAACGTTACGAATGGGAGTAGACAGTGCGGTAGACTCTGTTGACAATGTGGAGGAAACCATCAATGAAATTTCTGAAAATGTTGTGCAACAGGCATCTGATACGCAGCAGGCAGCGGAAAGCATTCTGCATATAGGAGAAATCATCAAAAACACAAGAGCAGAAACAGAAGCATTGGATGTATATACGGATAATATTCAGAAATCCAGTGAAGAGATGCGTAACACAGTAAAAGCATTGTCGGATATAAACTCGAATACGGAAAAGACAATAGAGGAGATTGGAACGCAAATATTATCTACCAATAAATCCGCAATGGAGATTAGGGATGCAGCCCAACTGATTACTTCCATTGCCGAGGAAACCAACCTGCTGTCCTTGAATGCGTCTATTGAGGCGGCACGAGTAGGAGAGCAGGGAAGAGGCTTTGCGGTAGTGGCAAGTCAAATTCAGAATCTTGCGGAACAGTCAAATGAATCCGCCAAGTATATTGACAACATTATTAACGTCCTGTTTGAAGAGTCAGGTAAAGCTGTGGAATCCATGAAAGAAACAAAGAATGTCATATTGGAGCAGAGTAAGCAACTGACGCAGACAGAACAACAGTTTACGGAAATATATGAGAACATTGATATTACAAAGAAGAGCGTTACGGCAATTCATAGTACTGTAAAGAGCATGGATGAGGAACGGCTTATGGTCGAGAGAATTGTAGAGAAGTTGTTGGAAATTGCACAGGGAAATGCGTTAAACAGCAAGGAAACTTTGGCCTCGGCGGAGTTGGTTCAGAACATGGTAAGCGATATATCGGATATGTCCGATAAATTGAGCGTTGTTTCTTCAGATATAGAGAAAAGCGTCAGCAGCTTTACAGTATAAGTAACAGAGAGAGTACATAAAAAAGAATGTATAGATTGAAAGATAAGCTTGAAAAATGGCTGAACGATTACAAACTG
>CAZKOR010000064.1:0-17745 GCA_964554405.1 uncultured Bacteroides sp.
CGATTCTTCCAAAGAGTATGAGATTACATTCTGGGCGAAGAATGATACCAATAAGACGCAGACGATGATTTACGAACAGGCGATTGCGGACTTTGAGATGCTTTATCCGAATATTACCGTGAATCTTCGTTTATACACGGATTATGGGAAGATTTATAATGATGTCATAACAAATATTGCAACGAATACGACGCCCAATGTCTGTATTACTTACCCCGACCATATTGCAACTTATTTGACGGGTACCAATCAGGTTGTTCCGTTGGAGGAGCTTTTTGCTGATGAAAAATATGGTCTTGGCGGGAGTGAAGTGCGTTTTCAGTCTCCGACGGAGGAGGAAATGATTCCGCAGTTCCTGGAAGAGTGCAGTTTTGGCGGACATTATTATGCCATTCCCTATATGCGTTCAACGGAAGCTTGTTATATCAATAAAACCTATGTGGAAGCTTTAGGATATACACTGCCGGATGTGCTTACATGGGATTTTATCTGGGAAGTATCCGAGGCAGCGATGGCACAGGATGAGGATGGTAACTTTTTAATAAACGGACAGAATGTATTGATTCCGTTTATTTATAAATCGACCGATAATATGATGATTCAGATGCTGCGTCAAAAAGATGCAGGATATTCTACGGATGACGGAGAGATACTGCTTTTTCATGATACGACAAAAGAGCTGCTTTTGACGATAGCGGAACACGGTAAGAGCAGGGCGTTCTCAACATTCAAAATATCAAGTTATCCTGCGAACTTCTTAAATGCCGGACAGTGTATTTTTGCAGTGGATTCTACTGCGGGCGCAACATGGATGGGGACGGATGCGCCTTTATCCGATATCAGCGAGGATAAGGTAGTGGAGTTTGAAACGGTGGTAATGCCGGTTCCGCAGTTTGATACGGCGCATATGCAGATGATTTCACAGGGACCGTCCGTTTGTATTTTTAATAAAGATAATCCGCAGGAGGTTCTTGCTTCATGGCTGTTTGCCCAGTACCTTCTGACGAATGAGGTGCAGATTGCTTATGCCGAGACGGAAGGGTATATACCGGTCACTGCAAAAGCACAGAATTCACCGGAATATCAGGACTATCTTTCCCGGTGCGGTGAGGACAATAATAAATATTACGATATTAAAATTCAGGCATCACAGTTGTTGCTTAATAACATCGGCAATACCTTTGTAACGCCGGTATTTAACGGTTCTGCTTCTCTGCGGGATGCTGCGGGGCAGATGATTGAGAATACGGTGAAATCGGTTCGGAGAGGTGAGATGGTTGATGCGGAATATATTGAAAATCTGTATGACGATATTTCATCCTTATATCGTTTGGACCAGCTGACAAGGCAAAACTCAATGATTACTTCCGACAGGGAGAATTTGGGTGAATTGCCTGTAGAAGCGCGTATTTTGTTATCGGCTTTGGGAGCTGCATGGGCTTTGATTCTTATCTATATTGTGAGCCTGTATCTGAAAAAGAAGCGAAATCAGCAATAATGCTATTGATTTCTTGGAAATTTCGTGTATAATTATTTCGATGTTTACTAATAAAATTCTATCAAATACGACTCATGAAAAATTATGAGGATGTAAAGAGGAGAGGAAAAATGAAAAAGATTTTATCGTTACTTATGACATTGACAGTTGCACTTTCCTGTGCCGGCTGCGGCTCATCGGGCGGAAGTTCTGCAGGAAATGACGATGCCAAATCCGAGGGCGTTATGACATATGCGGAATATGCCGCTGCGGAACTTGACTCGCAAGTTGTCATTGAGGCTTATGTACAGGCAAAGCAGTCCTGGTGGGAGGACAAGGCAACCGTTTATGCACAGGACAAGGACGGCGCTTATTTCCTGTATGATATGGCATGTTCCGAAGCTGACTATGAAAAGCTGACAACCGGAACGAAGATTAAAGTAACAGGCTATAAATCCGAATGGTCAGGTGAAGTAGAGATTACAGATGCGACATTCGAGATTGAAGATGGCAATTATGTTGCAAAGGCAGAAGATGTAACTTCTCTGCTTGGCACAGATGACTTGATTAATCATCAGAATAAGTTCGTATCTTTTAAGGGTATGACAGTAGAGGCAGCAGGACAGGATGCCGGCGGAAATGATGTGGCATACCTTTATAAATGGGATGGTTCCGGACAGGACGGAGATGATTTGTACTTCAACGTTTCTTTAAACGGACAGACTTATACATTTACTGTAGAATCTTATTTATGTGACAATACAACGGATGTATATGCAGCAGTCAAAAATCTGAATATCGGTGATACGGTTGATATGGAAGGTTTTTTGTATTGGTATGAGGGCGTGAATCCGCATATTACTTCCGTAACCGTAAAATAAAAAGGTGAACAGTAAGAAAGCCGGGGGATTCCCCGGCTTTTATTTTTGGGTTATGAAGTCGGCTTTCGCAGCGGACATTTGGACATACTGATTTTATTTTTCAGGATGTTAAGCCCGCAGTCCGACAGATAATCTTGTAAAATCGGGATGGACTGTGACGAAGTCGGTCCGATAATGATTTCAACGATCAAATCGGAGAAATGAATGCCCAGTCTGCCGCACATTCTGTTTAAATCAAGCGGATAATATTTCTTAATTCTTTCCGTAGTTACATGGTATTTCGGCTCTACTGCAAATTCTGGTATCATGAATGGAGACACAACAAGACGGCATTCTTTTTCACTGGCAAAGGAAGGGTGTTTAAAGGCTGCCGACTGTACCCAGGCGTCTTTCATCAGGCTTTGCAGTTCAGGGAGCGTCGGGGAAAACTGTTTGGTGTTTTTTATCAGATTATAAAACTCATCAACAAGGCGGTGTTCCCGCATATCAGCCTGATAGTACACAGTTTGGAGGGAAACGGCGCCGCCGATCATTTTTTCCATCAGTTTCTTGTGAAACGCAATACACACGCCCTGTCCGAGATTTCCATACCGTTCCCATTGCGCCGCATCGTCCCTGTATTTGGAAAAACATGCTGCATAAGCCGAATAATGAAATTCTTCCTCCATTTCTTTTTGGAAAAAGGCTGTTATCATACGGCTTTTTTCATTTTCTCCGTCTAAAACCAGTTTATCGGAAACCGCTTTACAGATGCCGTTCATGAATAAACGCATCTCCGAAGTATCGTTCATATTTAAAATATTATTCAGTCGTAGTTCCGCACAGCGGATGATGCTGTCAAAGGCAGCAAAGTTAGTATAATGATACAGCAAAGCTTCTACCTCCATAAATCAGATATAAAGTACATCAGTGCAGCCCATGTATACACGGAGTAAAAGATGCCTTTTGCGTCTTTTCCCGCTTTCAGGATTTCTTTTGCCTCTTCGGCGGAAAGAAGATGAAAACCGTGGAAAAGTTCACTGCCGACGGCGCCTTTTTGGGAAAGGGATGACAAATCATTCAGATTGACAACCGCACATACCAACGCATTGCTCTCGTCCGTCATGCCCGGAGAGGAAAAAAGCAGTGGATTGATAAGTGTCAGGGTATCATTTCCCTGTAATTCGATACCGGTTTCCTCTTTCAACTCCCTTTTGGCAGCAGACAGGACAGGAGATTCGCTGTCCGCATCTTCCTTATCCAAAAGTCCCGCCGGAGGGCTTAGAAGAAACTGTCCGGCAGGATAGCGGTATTCTTCCGTTAAAAGAAGTTTCGGTTCTTTTCCGTTTTCCTTAATGATGACAACACAGGTTACTGCATCCGGCAGCATGGAAGTAAAATCTGCATCCGTTTTTATGGCAGGCAGATTTTCAGGTTTTCTCCTGCTGGCATTGTAGTAATGCGCCCCTTCCGCATACTGTAAGTCATAGACGTTGATATAGTCGGATGTAAACAGTGGTTTTACGTTTTTCTGATGAATGACCGGTTTCATGGATTGTGTCCTTTCTTGAATTCTTCTTTTAATTGTATTGTAATATAATTTAAATGAATTAGCAAATACCGCCTTGATGACAATAGTTTTATTTTATGATAATATGATGTTGACCCCAACATCATATTATATAAGGAATGAAAAAGACTATAGAATGGAGAAAGAAATGATAGTACATATTTTAGTAAGTATCATACAGCTTATCGGCATCCTTGTTCCGTTCGCGGGATGTGTGGTGCTTTTAAAAAGGGCGAAAAGCAATGCATCCATGTATCTGCTGCTTGCCAACCTGGGCTGTTTGATTATGAATGCCAGCTATTTGCTTCTTTTGTTGTCAAAGACTTATGAGGGAGCGCATATAGCGCTGAAAATGGAATATCTGGGCAGTACGGTCTTTTATCTGATGTTTGCATTGTTTTTATGGACTTATATGCGCTTAAAGCCGTATAAGTGGGCGGTAGTTTTGATTTCCGCATGGTCTGTTTTAGATGTTATCTTCCTTGTTCTGACTTGGACAGGAGACAGTTTCGGACTGGTTTTTGAGCGCCTTGATTTTCTGTGGAATCCGTTAACAGGACTCGTCATGATTCATGCGGTTCCGGGGCTCTTTTATTTCCTGCACTATTGCATTATCTGCATTATCGGGCTGTGCGGTATGATTTATACGACCGGACGGATGTTTACGGTGCAGATTAAAACAGAGAAATATAATCTTGCCAGGCTGACAGGGGCGCAGTGTGTTATCACGGCTTCCTTGGCGTTGGTGTTGAAATTTGATTTGCCTTTTGATATTGTGCCGATTTGTACTTCATTAGCTATTTTAGCGATTATTATCAGCATTCACCGGAATGAATTTTTCGGCATTATGGAACTTGGACAGCAATGGGCATTCGATCAGATGGAGGACGCCTTTATTGTCGTTGATGAGATGTATGGATATTTGGATTCCAATTCCTATGCCGGCAAAGTATTTCCGGAATTAAACCACAAGCATAAAAACGAAACGGTATCAGGCGATGTATGCAGGCTTTTTATGGATACGGAGAAAATTCAGCGGATTCAGGGAAAATATTATCATAAAAAGAAAATGGAAATACGGGAGAACGGAAAGCTGACCGGTTACACAATGCTGTTGGTGGACATTACGGAACAGTATGAACTGATGGAACGGGTCAAAGAGGAAAAGGAACGTGCAGACGAGGCGAACCGGGCAAAGTCTGCATTCGTTTCCAATGTTTCCCATGAAATCCGTACGCCGATGAACGCCATTGTAGGGATGACACAGATTATGCTCCGCAGGGATTTACCGAAGCAGGATAAAGAATATTTGATGAATATTCAGAATTCGGGAAATGCGCTTTTAACAATTGTCAATGACCTTTTGGATATGTCGAAAATCGAAGCGGGTAAAATGGAGCTTGTCGATGATGAATACAGTTTTATGTCTATGTTAAGCGATCTTGGCATGATTATCTTAAACCGGATTGGAAATAAGACGGTGGAGCTGCTGTTTGATATTGATCCGGATATTCCGGCGAAACTCTATGGCGATGCTCTGCGAATCCGTCAGGTTATTATTAATCTGATGAATAATGCGACCAAATTTACCGAAGAGGGGTATGTCAGTCTGACGGTGAAAGTAAAGCAAAAAGTGCAGGATGACATTGAATTATTTATCTCTGTCAGAGATACAGGACAGGGAATCCGTGAAGAAGACCTTACGAAGCTCTTTGGTTCCTTTCAGCAGGTAGATACGAAGAAAAACCACAATAAAGAGGGAACCGGACTGGGGCTTTCCATTTCCAGACAGTTAGTAGAACTGATGAATGGAAGCATTAATGTAAAAAGCGAATATGGAAAAGGCAGTGAATTTTACTTTACCATTCATCAGAAAGTGATTGATGAGGACAGGGCGGCAAAGATTTCACAGGAAAGAAAGATTGCGGTTGCGGGAAGTATGAAGAGTGCGGCTGCAAAGGAAATGTTGAAAAAACTGGCTGACAGCTATGAACTTCCGTATGTGGAGAATATTCCGGCGGGTGAAGGAGCAGAGTATTCCGAACTCTTCTACTTTACGGATTGTTATGAGATGTTAAGTGCGGAAGAAAAACAAAAACTGACAGATTTGAATGCCACTGTATGCGGCTTACATAATCCGATGATAGAGAGCAACTTCCCGGAGGGAATGCTTACAATGAATAAACCTCTTTACAGCTATAATTTCTGTAATCTGATAGAAAACGGACAGAATGCAGAAGATGACAATCCTATCACACAGGAGAAGAGCGGAGAGAAAGAGACGGAGGAAAATACCGATACCGAAGAAACGGAGTTTACAGCGCCGGAAGCGAGTATTTTAATCGTGGATGATAATGAAATTAACTGCATGGTGGCAGAGGAAATGTTAAGACCTTTAGGAATGCAGATGGAAACGGCTTCAGATGGGCAGCAGGCAGTGGAACTTGTGCAGAAAAAGCAGTATGATTTGATTTTTATGGATCATTTGATGCCTGTTATGAACGGTATTGAAGCGACAGAGGCAATCCGGAAACTGGATGGCGCTTATTATAAAAAAGTACCGATTGTTGCCCTTACGGGGAATACGGCGCAGGAACAGCGCGAAGAGTACAGACAGGCGGGCATGAATGACTACCTTTCCAAACCGCTTGACATGACGGATATTTATAAGATAGTCAGAAAATGGATTCCGGATAAGATTCACGACAAATAATGTTCACGACATAAAATGTCATTTTCACAACATTTTTTGAAGTAAGCCGCTTTGTTTTTCCGATATGATTTATAAATACAACAAGGAGGTTGATTTATCATGACAATTAATGGAACAAGCGGAGTCAGTGCAAGTGCAGGGATGCAGGCAGGACAAACTGGAATGGCGAAGGCGACCGATCCGGTAGGCAAGGATATTCAGAATCAGATATCCAGATTGCAGAAACAGCTTCAGGAGCTTTCTGCCAATACGGAACTGAGTACTGAGACTAAAATGAAGAAGCGTCAGGACATTCAGAAGCAGATTAGCGATTTAAATGCGCAGCTTCGTCAGCATCAGATAGAGATGCGTAAACAAGAGCAGGAGAAAAAAGCTTCTTTTGATGAAATGCTTGGCGGGGAGCAGCAGACGCAGGGCGCTAAGGCTAAGTCAAAGGGACAGGGAATGCCCTCTCAGGCAAGTATGGAAGCTATGATTTCCGCAGACATGGCGATGGATCAGGCAAAAGTGCATGGTTCCGTAGCAACGAAGATGGAGGGGCGTGCAGGCGTTCTGGAAATTGAAATTGCGCTGGATGAAAGCCGCGGCGGTGACACCACCGCAAAACGGGCGGAACTTGCCGATGTAGAAGAAATAGCGATGGACGCCACATCTTCTCAAATGAGCATGCTTTCTAAAGCGAATGAGACAATGGAAAAGGCTTCCGAGAAAGAAAAGACGGAGGAAACAAAGGAGAAGAAAGCCGGAGAAGAAGGAGAAGAGTTAGAGACAGACGGTGTACCGGGTTCTGTTTCCGACGAGCAGGGTGAGAGCGTTACAGAGGCTCTTGAGGCTGTAATTCCACCGGTAAGACAATATACCCCCGTAGATGTAAGACTTTAGAAAAAAGCGCAAGCTTATAGCTTGCGCTTTTGGATTTTAGCTTTCGTATCGGAATCTGCCGACCAGTTCCTTTAACATATCAGCCTGACCTGATAATTCTTCGGATGCGGCGGCGCTTTCTTCGGAAGTTGCGGAATTAGATTCAATAACTTCAGCAATCTGGTTGATGCCTTCTGTAATCTGTGCTGCTGCAACAGCCTGATTCTCGGAAGCCCGTGCAATTTCCGTTATGGACTCATTAACGACTTTGGCATTCTCCACAACGGCAAGCAGTGACTCTGCTGTGGAATTTGCGAGCTGCATGCCTTCTTCGACGGCTGCGATAGCATTTTGAATCAAATCTGTTGTATTTTTGGCAGCTTCCGAACTTTGGTCTGCCAGTACGCCGACCTGTGTTGCAACAACGGCAAATCCTCTTCCGTTTTCACCGGCTCTTGCGGCTTCGATGGAAGCATTCAGCGCAAGAAGGGTTGTCTGGTCAGCAATTTCTTCTATGCTGCTGATAATCTCGGCAATCTTATCGGAAGCTTCCCGGATTTTGTTCATGGCTTCCGTATTCTTTTTCATATGGTCATTGCTTTCGATTACCTGGTCGTTCATATTGGCAACGATAGTTCTTGCTTTTTCTGCATTTTGCGCATTGATATGTATCTTTTCTGAAATTTCCGTAATGGTTGCGGTAAGCTCTTCAATTGCGCTTGCCTGGTCGGTAGCGCCCTCTGCAAGTATTTGTGAAGCTCCGGCCAAATCCATCGAACCTTTTTGTACACTTTCCGCATTACGGTCAATATCTCTCATTGCAGCGCTTAAAGAATCAACAATGCTTCGGAAGGAGCGGGTAATTTCCGCAAAATCTCCTTTGAAGTCTTCACCGATATCAATTAAGAAGTTACCCTCAGAAAGCTGCGCTAAATGCTCATCGATTTCGGTAATGACGGTATTTAAATCCTGAATGGTTTCGGCAAGACAGTACATCAGGGTTGCCGTTTCATCATTTGTTTCCGGTACCGGCGTATCAGAATGGAGGTCGCCTTTGGCTAAAAGTTCCAGACGCTCCACGACTACCTCAATTGGGCTTGCAATATTCTTTCCTAGTTTTACGCCGACTTTTACGCCGTATATGGTAAAGATAATAACAAAAATAACGGTAAGTGTCATTGATAAATAGAACATTCCCAAGAATTCGTTCCGAACCGCAGCTACACCGATGCTCCATCCGTTCATATCGGGAACTGGCGAATAGGCAACTACTTTGGTTACGCCGCCATAGGAATAAGTGCCTGTGCCGTCTGCCCCGGTAATCATCTTTTTACAGATTTCGCTGTATTGTCTCAGTTTTCTGTTCGTTTCGCCAAGAGCTATACTGTCTTCCACACCGACAAGGGAAGAATCGAGATCGGCGATAGTAATTCCTTTCGCGTCGAGCATAAAGGCAGTACCGCCTTTTCCGACTTTGATGGAGCGCATAATATTATTTAAAAACTCACCGTCCGGAATATAGACAACCGCCCCGACTGGTGTCGTGCCAGGATTGCCGCCTTCCCATAGAGGAGCAGCGACTGCGTAAGATACCGCTTTGGTAACGTCACTGTATGCAGGTGTGGAAACATAAGTATTTCCGTTCATTGCTGCCTTGAAATAATCCCGGTTGGAAAGATCTGTACCTGTAATCACATCAATTCCATTGCTGTCAAGAAGAAATGCGCCGTCAAAATTGTGAGTGCTTATTTTCTGATTCAGGATAGCGGCTTTTTCTTCCACGGATCTCTCCGGGTCGGAAAGACGCGCAATGCTTCCTGTTTCGTAAGCGATTGCAACGTATTGCTGCAATGATGCAGCTACATAATTTGCTGCTACGCTGGATGTGTTATTGATGGTTCTTGTAACAGCGCTGATAGAGGAAACATAACTTAATACGGATGTTATCGCTCCTAACATAATACAGCAAATCATGATGGTCCGCGCGAACCGTTTGGAAATTTTCTTTTCAATACTGACAAATTCCCCGTTCTGTTGACTGGTTTCCGGTTTCTTAAATAATTTCTTTTTTTCTTGCATTTTTCCCCATTTCTATGCCGTCTCTGGTGCTGAAAAGTTATTTTGTCTGACCGAAAAGTTATGGTGTTAGATAAATATCGGGCGGCATACTCACATATTTCTAACACTATAATAATAGTATATCAGATTTTTGATGAATTTTCAGCAATATATATATTTTTTTTTATGCTGTTTCCAGTGTGATTTTGCCAACCCCGCATTGTAATACAGCTTTGCCCAATGTGTTCTCATGGAACCGGTGTTTTTCAAGAGCAATGCTTCTCATTCCCTGTCCGTTAATTTTAACTTCACCCAATGCACAGGAAATATCATAGTCAAAATCCTGTTCTTTATTGGAAAGTTGAAGTGCGCAGTGTCCTACGGCGCAGTCTATTTGAAAACCGCCGTTAATTTCTCCATTGTAGAAGCATTCTCCCGCACCGCAGTTCAGTCTCAGGGTTCCGGATTTTGTCTGCTTTAGATTTACGCTTCCGGCGCCTACTTCTATATGGAGGTTTTGTGCGACAGAAAGCTGTTTTGCTTTCCATTTTCCGGCGCCGATGGAGACATCCATATTATGACAGGAGAGGGGAAAATGTTCCGTATTCATTTTTCCGGCGCCCAGATTCAATGATATATGTTCAAACATGAAGCTTTCAGGGAGCAGAAGTGTAATCTGTGTTTTTATATGCTTTGGATAATGCACGATTCTATTGTGTGGTTTATAGGAAACGACTAATTTATCATTCTGCATTTCACAAAGATAAGTACCGTTTGCTAAATCTTCAGCTGTTACCTGAATGTCTCCGTCCGGTGCGGTGTTGAAGATAACCTGTGCAAAGCCGGCCTGCAATTCCAGTTTTTTTACATGAGTTGATGGAAATGTATTTGTTGTCGTCATAGTAGCACTCCTTTCTTAAACATAGTGCAGTTCAATATGTCCGAAATTGGTTTCCCCCTGGATATAGAGCGTGGTATCGCTGTTCCCGACGGAAGCGCCGTATTCATCAATATTTCCGAAAGAATGCTCTAAATTTGTCACAACTTTCCACTCTTTTGGGATATAGAGGGTTGTTGCGCCAAAATTATTTTCTATTGATACCTGAGCAGAACCCCCCTGAATAATGGCATTATCAAAATAAATAGTCAGGCTTCCGAAATTATTTTCCAAGTGTGCATCACGGAAATTATCGGAATTGACATAGCGGATTGCCGCACTGAAATTGTTTTCGCAGACAAGGTGTTCATCGCTGAACTGCTCACTGCTTTCCCCGAAAGCGCTATGGCTTTTCCCTGCGATATTTATGTGATGGTGATACTTCCTTTTACCGTGAAACAGCATGGATAATCCGATGCTGAATAACAGCGCCGCAGATAAAACAGTCCAAGGCGTTAATGCTTCAATTCCTAACGGTTCATCGTAGATGATGCAGAGAAAAGCAATTGCAAACATGATTTCGTAGAAATTGATATGCCTTAGTCCCTGTATGAGCATCCATAGTAAAATGATGGTTGCAAAGATGGAAAATACGCCCACATCGGGCATGAGACCAAGTTTGCTGATAATAATGAGCAGCGCTGCTACAATAAAAAAGATACCCCAGAATATTTTTTGTTTTTTCATCGATGTAACCTCTTTTCCT
Organism: uncultured Bacteroides sp.; assembly: GCA_964554405.1. Taxonomy (GTDB): domain Bacteria; phylum Bacillota; class Clostridia; order Lachnospirales; family Lachnospiraceae; genus UBA3282. The sequence goes on from CAZKOR010000064.1 coordinate 11,183, forward strand.
CTAATTTGCTGATTAACGGTTTATAATAGTACCTTGAAACGTAGACCTGCTTATGTGTGCCGAAAAAAGCAACGACACTGGATGCGGTCAGATTTCTGTCTATGGAATAAATATGGTTGGTATTCAAAATCGTGGATTTTGATACCCGCATAAAAAATCCCGGAAGAACATCCTCCAGTTCATACAGTTTATACTTAGTCTGATAGGCATCTGTTTTCGTATGTGCGCTGATACCGGCATCATCCGTTTCAAAAAATAAAATCTCGTTTAATGAAAGATAATACTCGGTATTTCCTTTATAAAAGTTAAATTTCTGCGCCGCGCCCGTCACTTCGCTGACTGCTTTTTGTATCGCCGATACCTCTTCCGTTAATTCGCGGCAGCGTATCAGCACTTCATCTTCCTCTAAGGATTCTTCAATTTCAATTTTGATTTTCATTGTCCTTTCTCCTGTGTGGCTTTTGTAAGCTGCCGTTTTCTAACATGTTTTCATTCTAAAAAAATAAACCGCCGATGTAAAGGGGTTTACATCAAGTGGTTTATTTATAGAAGTAAGCGGTTTGTTTTTGGAACTGTTAATATCGTTTGTTTAAACAGCGCCATGTTCGTTCCGCCACTGTCTTGGTGAGATTCCATATACATTTTTGAATGCTCTGGAGAAATGCAGCTGATTGGGATATCCGACTGCATTTCCGATGTCACCGACGGACAGACGGGTAAGTTTTAAAAGTTCTGTTGCTTTCACCATGCGGTAGGAAATCAGGAATTCTTGCGGGGATTTTCCCGTATTTTCCCGAAAAATTTTGCCGAAATAGCTTCTGTTAAGACCGCAGCAGGAAGCAATATCTTCAACGGAAATATCATTCTGGAAATTCTGCTCAATAAAAGAGAAAGCTTCTTTAATATAGAAGTCACGCAGGCTGTTTCCTTTATTGATTTGAGCTGAAGTAGAGGAACGCACGAGACTGTCTATAAACAGATACAAATGCCCGATGAGATGGAAAGGGGATTCTTCTTTATGGTTTACAATGTAAAGCATTTCGTCTTTCATCTTTTCAGACAGGTCTTTATAGTGCGCCTTATAGAGCGGATTGTCCACGCTGAGACCGGTCAAATCAATAGTTTCTTTAGCGCGCAGCCCGTCAAATTCAATCCATACATATTCCCACGGAATTTCGTTATCGGCAATATAGGTGCATATCTGATGAGGGAAGAGCATAAAACCCTGACCGCTTTTAATCTGGTATTTGATAGACTCACCTTTCGTATTATTGGCATATAAAGTGCCTGTACCGGAAAGACAATAATGAAAAAGATAGTGATTTCTGGCAGCGGGACCGAAAGAGTGCGACGGGTCGCATTGTTCCCAGCCGAACTGATACAGTCCCAAATCAACAAAATTTTCACTTGGAAAAACGGAAAAAATGACTTCGCTCATGAGTGGTCTCCTTACGCAGACGCTTGTTTTTCTTTTACGGCAATTATATACCAAAATGCTAGGTGACTTCAAGCAAATGACATAAAAACAGCATAAAGGCATAAAATATATAAAATGACGCTATTTATTAGTCGCATAATGGTATGTTAGAATGGTTTTACCAAGAAAGGGAAGGAGAAAGACTATGAAAGGAAAAAGGATAAAATGCCTGAAACTGACATTATGCTGTATTGGTGCGGCATTTGCGGTTCAGGGATGCGGGGCTTCTTCAAACGATGGAAAAATTGAAATTGAAATCGTGCAGTATAAGCCGGAAGCGGCAAATTACTTCAAAACGGTAGAAGATGAATTTAACGCTTCACATGACGATATTCATTTGACGATAAGCTCCCCCAATGATGCAACAACCATTTTAAAAACAAGATTTATCAGAGAGGACTATCCGGATATTATAGGGATTGGCGGGGATATCAATTATTCCTATTTCGTGGATGCGGAGATTCTTGCTGATGTTTCGGATTACGACGGGATGAAAAATATCAATCAGGGTTATCTTGATATTGCAGAATCGTTAGAGTTAGTTCCGGTAGACGGAACGTATATTATACCGTATGTGGCAAACGCAGCGGGTGTTCTGTATAACAGAGATATGTTTGAAGAACATGGCTGGGAGATTCCGGAGACATGGGATGAAATGATTGCTTTATGCGAAGAGATTCAGGCAGAGGGGATTCTTCCGTTCTATTTTGGTTTTAAAGACACATGGACGTGTCTGGCGCCTTGGAATGCAATGGCGGTGGCGCTTGCTCCTGCAGATACGGCAAAGCAGGTAAACAGGGGTGATACGACTTTTACAACTGAATATAGGGAATTGTCGGAGAAGTTTTTACAGCTTCTGCCATATGGACCGGAAGGACCGTTTGCATATGGTTATAACGATGCCTGTACGGCTTTTGCAAGAGGGGAATCCGCGATGTACACCATCGGAAGTTATGCAACCCCTCAGATTCTGTCCGTAAATCCGGATATGAATATAGATTCTTTTGTCATGCCGGCAAGTGATAATAAGGATGACAGGACGCTCAACTCAGGAATCGATTTGGGATTCTGCGTAATGGCGGAGTGTGAGAACAAAGAAGCTGCATATGAAGTTTTGGATTTCCTCTATGCGGATGAGAACATACAGAAATATATTGACGCGCAGAATGCGGTTCCCTGTAAAACAGGTAACTTTGAGCTTTCTTCGATGCTGGACGGCATGAGTGCTTTTATTGAAGCAGGAAATATGACAGACTATCAGGACCACTATTATCCGTCCGAAATGTCAGTAGACGCGTTGTTACAAACTTTCTTAATTGAGCAGGATGTCGATGTTTTTCTTTCGACATTTGATACAAACTGGCAGCGTTACAACAGAGATATTATTCGTATGGTAAAAGCGTATGAGGGAAAGGAGTGAAACTAAATTATGAAAAATGAAAATGACAGAAAACGAACGTTTATGTTAATTACAATTCCGATTCTGGCGCTGTTTATCTGTTTTAATACGATTCCGTTAATCCGCGGTGTGATATACAGCTTTACCAATTTCAAAGGTTTTGGTAAATACGACTGGGTCGGTTTCAGAAATTACATGGATTTATTTACTGACGCGCGTGTCGGAAAATCATACTTATTTACGATTAAATTAGCAATTGTATCAACTGTTGTTGTAAATGTTCTCAGTCTGATACTGGCGCTTGGGTTAAACGGTAAAATACATGCGAAAGGATTTTTCCGCGGGGCATATTTTTTACCCAACATATTAGGTTCACTGGTTGTAGGCTATATCTTTAATTATTTCTTTACTTATATTCTGCCGGCATTAGCAGATATGATGGGTATTACTTCTCTTAGCACGAGCATTCTTTCCAGTCCGAGTAAAGCATGGATCGGCGTTATGATTGTATGCGCATGGCAGGCGATAGCGATGAATACGATTATCTATATCTCAGGATTGCAGACGGTGCCGGAGGATGTATATGAGGCAGGAGGTTTAGACGGGGCAACAGGATGGAAGCAGTTCCGTTATCTGACTTTCCCGTTAATTATACCGTTCTTTTCTATTAATATGGTGCTTTGTGTCAAGAACTTTCTGATGGTATTCGACCAGATTATGGCTTTAACGAAAGGCGGTCCGGCACAGAGTACGGAATCCATTTCCTACCTGATTTATAATAACGGTATGGCAGGAGGACAGTTTGGGTTCCAGAGTGCGAACGCAGTTGTATTCTTTATTGTAATTGTCGCTATTTCAGTGGCGCAGATGAAATTTTCCGGTTCAAAGGAGGAGCAGTTATGAAAAACACATCACAAGCTTTCAAAGCAAATAAGACTGCAATGGTGCTGTTGATTCTCGGTCTTTCTACGATTATTTTTCCGTTGTATCTGACCGTTGTTATCGCTTTCAAACAGCCCTCGGAAATGACAAACAGCATCAGCGGTATTTTATCTCTGCCAAAGACCTGGAGTTTGGGTAACTTTAGAGAAGCAATGCAGGTAACGGATTTCTGGCGCTCCCTGCGGAATAGTTTGGTGATTTCCGTGCTGACTGTTGTATTATCCATTCTGATTCATTCCCTGATGGGATATACTTTAGGAAGAAACAAAAAAAGCAAGTTTTATAATTTCGTGTATCTGTTTATTGTCAGCGGTATGTTCGTGCCGTTTGCCATTTTGATGATGCCTTTGGCAAAACAGACAGCAGAGCTTGGACTTGCGAACTGGTTTGGTGTTATACTGTTATATGTGGTATTTTATATGCCGATGAATGTCATGCTCTATTCAGGCTATCTTGTCAATATTCCTCTTGCACTGGAAGAGGCGGCAAGAGTGGACGGCGCATCTACATGGCGTACGTATTGGAAAATTATTTTCCCTATCATGAAGCCGATGCATGCCACGGTTGCGGTTATTACGGCGCTTGCCGTATGGAATGATGTTATGACGCCTCTCGTTATTATGGCAGGCTCATCACAGAATACACTGCCGCTTGCGCAGTTAAATTTCCAATCACAGTTCGGCACAAACTATAATTTGGCATTTGCCTCATATTTACTCTCACTGATTCCTATTTTGATTTTCTATCTTGTCTGCCAGAAACAGATTTTGAACGGCGTCGTAAACGGAGCGGTGAAATAAAATACAAAAGGTTGGGATGGATATGTCGATTTACTATGAAAGCGAACACAAAATTTTTACTTTGAATACGGAACATACGACATATCAGATGAAAGTGGATGCATTTGGCTTTCTGCTGCATCTGTACTATGGCTCCGATATACATGCGGATACGGCTTATCTGCTGCAATATTATGACAGAGGGTTTTCCGGTAATCCGTCGGATGCAGGAAGCGACAGGACCTATTCTTTAGATGTGCTGCCGCAGGAATATCCGGCAATGGGAACGGGAGATTATCGCAGCAGTGCGTTGAAAATCCACAATGCAGACGATTCCGACTGCTGTGATTTACGCTATGTAAGTCATGAAATAAAACAGGGGAAATATGGACTGCCGGGGCTTCCGGCAGTCTATACCTCTGCTGAAGAGGCGGAAACATTGGAAATCCTTTTGGAAGATGCGGTGAGTAAAGTACAGGTGCTGCTTTTGTATGGTGTGCTTGCAGGGGAGGATATTATCACAAGAAGCGTTAAAATAAGAAATTGCGGTTCCGACAGGATTGTTGTAGAAAAAGCAGCGTCAGCATGTCTGGATTTTCTCAGCGGAAATTATGACTTGCTGAGTTTTTACGGCAGACATACCATGGAACGGAATCTTCAGCGTGCGGAGATTTTGCATGGGAATTATGTTATCGGAAGCCGCAGGGGAACGTCAAGCCATCAGTATAATCCGGCAGTCATTATCGCGGATAAGGACACAACGGAAGATTTTGGAGCCTGTTATGGCATGGTCTTTGTCTATAGCGGAGGATTTCAGTTTGAAGCGGAGAAAGACCAGTATGGGCAGACAAGAACTATCATGGGTTTGCAGGAAGATTTGTTCCATTATCCTTTGGAGACAGGTGAAACCCTGACGGTTCCGGAGACGATTTTATGTTATTCGGAGTGCGGATTTTCCACTTTGTCCATGCGTTATCATCACTGTATTAGAGAACATATATGCAGAGGAAAATATAAGAGTCAGCCAAGACCGGTACTGCTTAACAGCTGGGAAGCGGCATATTTTCATTTTACCGGGGAGACAATCTGTAAACTGGCGGAAAGAGCGGCACAGCTTGGCATGGATATGGTTGTTATGGATGACGGCTGGTTCGGAAAGCGTGAGAGCGATAACAGCGGACTCGGAGACTGGCAGGTCAACGAGGAAAAATTGGGATGCACACTCAAAGAGTTGACTGAAAAAGTCAATAAATTTGGTATGAAATTTGGCATTTGGATTGAACCGGAGATGATTTCCGAGGACAGTGACTTATATAGAGAACATCCAGACTGGGCAATGCAGATTCCGGGCAGAAAACCTGTTCGGGGAAGGGAGCAGCTTGTTCTGGATTTTTCAAGGGAAGATGTCAGGAATTTTATTTTCAGACAGATATGCACAGTGCTTGATGAGGGCAATGTAGAATATGTCAAGTGGGATATGAACCGCAGTATTGCAGATGTATACTCCGCTGCGTGTGCGCAGGGAAAAGTGCTGTATAACTATGTGCTTGGCGTATATGATTTTCTGGAAAAACTTGTGCAGAGATATCCGGATATTTTATTGGAGGGATGCAGCGGCGGCGGCGGAAGATTTGATGCCGGAATGATGTACTACAGTCCGCAAATCTGGTGCAGTGACAATACGGATGCAATAGACAGAATACGGATTCAGTATGGAACTTCATTCTTTTATCCGATATCCACTATCGGTTCTCATGTATCGGCAGCACCGAACCATCAGACCGGGCGAAGCGTCAGTCTGCATACAAGGGGAGTCGTTGCAATGGCGGGAACGTTTGGTTATGAACTGAATGTGAATACGCTTGCTCAGGCGGAAACGGATGAGATAAGGGAACAGATCAGACAGTATAAAGAATATGAGGAATTGATTCGGCAGGGCAGATATTATCGCTTATCGAATCCTTTT
>CAZKOR010000065.1:0-17440 GCA_964554405.1 uncultured Bacteroides sp.
GGATAGTTTGAGATATTACCGCAAAAAAGGAATGCTTTCGTATCAGATGAATTTCTGATGCATTGTTTATTTAAACACAACCCACCGTAAAAATCCGAGCACAAGCAAATGCGCCGGATAAAACAGGTAGAAAAACCATTTGTGTATCTTTGCTTTGCTGCCGCCTTGCCCGTTATAGAGAAAATACAGCATCAGAGGAACAAGAATCACGCCGAACTGGAACCACATGCTTTCAAGACCGGCGAGTATTGCGACCAAAACGTTCGGAATTAAGAATGTAAGCGTGAAAGCTGTCCATTTGGCTTTAGGCTTCTCCCGGTATGCGTGAACAAACAGGCATCCCAGTACATCCATAAATATCCAGTCTCCTATGAGGGCAAGCAGGCAGAGCAGTGTGATACCGATTATTTTAAGCGGCTTTCCGACTTTCTTACTTTCATAGAGTCTAATTGCAGTAAGCCCGAGAAAGAGTGTAAAAATGACGCTTTGAACAGGAATGAACATAAGCTGCCCCTGTTCAAAATAAAACGGCAGGCATCCATACTCAAAAAACACAAACGGAAACCATGAGATAAGGGCAAAAACAGCAAGTCTTAGCTGATATTTACCGACATCTCTTGTATAACGGTATCCTTCGCCGACAAAATACGCCATTGTCGGTCCGGTAAGTCGTCCGATAAAGTGCATTATTCCGCCAAGAAGTGGATTTACGGCATCCACAAATCCCCATGCAATATGGTCTATAAGCATAGCAATAATGACAATATATTTAATCTGGTTTCTGTTAAGGCATCCTCTTTCGCCTTGTGTTATGACTGTATTCTCCATTTTTCTATCCCCTTATATAAGTACATATTTAAAGTCTATTTGCTATTTTAGCACAACCTATAACAGAATGAAACCATAGACAGACTTTTTTTTATCACGTATAATAGAAATATGGCATGCAAAGGAGTGTTTGCTGATGACGGAAAGAAAAGAAGCGATTGCCTACTGTCTGACTTTTCAGAATGTTTATGAGGACTATCCGTTTCACGACCCGAACTGGTGCGTGATTCGGCATCGGGGCAGTAATAAAGTATTTGCATGGATTTTTGATAAAGACGGGCATGTATGGATTAATGTGAAATGCGAACCGCAGTGGAGGGATTTCTGGAGACAGACATTTGATTCGGTAATTCCTGCGTATCATTTGAATAAAAAGCACTGGAATTCAGTGATTCTGGACGGGAGCGTACCGGAATCGGATATTCAGCGGATGATTGCGGAAAGCTATGATTTGACAGTGCCGAAGAAAAAAGGCGGCAGCCGTACAAAATAGAAAGGAGCATGGTTATAAAAATGGAGAAAGCAAAAGTTTATTTTACAAAAGAGATTACTCCTGAAAAGGTCATTGAGATGTATAAGAAATTAGGAAAGGAGCTGCCCGGAAAAGTTGCGGTAAAAGTGCATTCCGGTGAAAAAGGAAACCAGAATTATCTGCGTCCGACATTTATGCGTCCTATGGTGGAAGAGGTAAACGGAACAGTGGTTGAATGTAATACGGCATACGATGGGGCAAGGAACGAAACCTCAAAGCATGTACGTTTGATGGCAGAGCACGGATGGAGCAGATATTTTCAGGTGGACTTAATGGACGCTGAGGGACCGGATTTGGTACTGCCGGTTACAAACGGCAGAGTTTTAAAACAAAATTATGTCGGGAAAAATATTGCGAATTATGATTCTCTGCTGGTACTTTCCCATTTTAAAGGACATCCGATGGGCGGTTACGGCGGAGCGTTAAAACAGCTTTCCATTGGCTGTGCTTCCAGTGCGGGGAAAGCATACATTCATTCCGGCGGTTTTACGAATGATCAGGCGATTGTATGGAGTCATACGGCGCCGCAGGATGATTTCTGCGAGGCGATGGCGGAGGCTGCGGGAAGCGTTATGGAATTGTTTAAAGGAAATACGGCTTTTGTCAATATGATGTGCAACCTGTCCGTAGACTGTGACTGCTGTGCCATAGCGGAAGACCCTTGTATGAAAGATATCGGTATTTTGTCTTCTCTTGACCCGGTGGCGTTAGACCAGGCGTGTATGGATTTGATTTATCAGTCGAAAGACCCGGGACGCGATCATTTCTTAGAGAGGGTGGAATCCAGACACGGCACGCATACGATTGACGCGGCGGCAAAGCTTGGATATGGAACGAAAGAATATGAACTTGTTTGTATTTAATTTTTTATTTAATAAGGAGGAAGAAAAATGAGTAAGTATGCAGGAACACAGACAGAGAAGAATTTGGAGGCGGCTTTTGCCGGGGAATCGGGAGCAAGAAATAAATATACGTATTTTGCTTCCGTAGCAAAGAAAGAGGGATATGAGCAAATATCCTCTATCTTTTTGAAAACGGCTGAAAATGAGCGCGAACATGCTAAAATGTGGCTTAAGGAATTGCAGGGAATCGGTTCGACTACCGAGAACCTTGCGGCTGCGGCAGACGGTGAGAATCATGAGTGGACAGATATGTATGAGGATTTTGCGAAGACAGCAGAGGCAGAGGGCTTTCCCGAACTGGCAGCAAAATTCCGTATGGTCGGCGCTATTGAGAAACACCATGAAGAGCGTTATCGCGCATTGTTGAACAATATAGAGACTGCATCCGTTTTTGCAAAGAGTGAAGTGAAAGTATGGGAGTGCCGCAACTGCGGTCATATTGTAGTCGGAACAGGTGCGCCGGAGATTTGTCCTGTATGTGCGCATCCGCAGAGTTATTTTGAAATTAGCGAAGCAAATTACTAATTCTGAAATTTTCTTATGTTTGAAACTGTAAGTCACAGCACTCCGCGACCTGATAAGCGGAAAAGTACATTTCTTCCAATGGAATCCACTTTTCGCGGAATGCTGTGAGCGCAGCTTCTCCATTTCTTTTTTGTATTCTTTGAATTTGTTCTTTTGTATCGGTAGTCAAAAAGATTTTCAGGTCATAGTTTTCCCGTAACGCAGGGTGGCAGCTATAAGAACCTTCGACAATCACATAGTCTTTCGGAACAATTTGGACGGCATCCGTAAGTGACTGCGTTTTACAGTCGAATGGTCTGTAAGTAAACGTAGCGCCTAAGTGAAGCGGCGTTATCACTTCCTGTAAAAATCTTTCATAATCTACATTTCCGCCCGGTGTGGCAAGGCGTTCTTTCGTACGCTGTTCGGGACGCAGGAAGAAATGATCCATATGGATGACAGGACAATGTAACTGTTCCTGTAAATGCGCTGCAAGCGAAGTTTTGCCCGCAGCGCATCGCCCGTCAATCGCAATGATTTGTACAGTTTCCTTTTTGGGTAAAGCGTTGATTGTCTCAATAATTGTTGAAATCATATCATTATTTTCCTCTATTCCAGCGAAGCCTGTTCCTGCGCCTTACGGAAGCGTACAAGCCCGGTGCGGTTTAAAGCCACCATCACAGCAGGCAGTAAAATAAGCTGTATGATAATACCCGGAACCGCATTGAAAAATGCGCCCGCAATAAACATCTGCCATGTAAATGTGCCGCCCGATATGCCTAACAGGACAATCTGTGCAATGCCCCATACGGCGCGGCCAGCAGCCATAGCAATGATAATGGAGCGGTAAAGTGCGCGTATGCACTGCCAATGGGATAGTCCGTAGAGAAGCCCTGCAACCAGACCATATGTGGCAAGTTCAAAAGCCATGGAAGTTGCTGACGGAAACAGCACGGGCATACCGAAAATTGCCGAACGCATCAACGGCAAAATAAAGCCGACTACAAGACCGTATTTCCAACCGCAGATCAAACCGCATAAAAATACCGGAATATGCATCGGAAGCAGCATATTTCCAATTTGCGGGATTTGTCCGGTAAAGATAGGAAGGATGAGTCCCAATGCGATAAACATTGCGGACAAAGTCAGTTTCTTTGTTGTTTCTTTCATTGATTCATTCATAATAAAACCTCCATTAAAATAAGCAAAATAAAAGTATGTCATTTCTCTTCGGAGAAAACGCATACCTTCTTGATATACAATATATAAATGATATTCATAAATTGATTCAAATAGATGAACAAAATGCTTCTGCACTTTTGTCAGCTTCCTGCTGACAATTACACTAAATATTATGCCTGACAAGAAATGTTTTGTCAAGATGTTTCCAAATGATGAAAAGACAGAAAAAGACTAGGCAAACATCGGAAAATTTGATAATATTTTATTTATAACACACTTTTGGGGATAATGCGGAGGTATTTGCTTATGGTAAACGAAAAAGTACAACAGGTAATTGATAATTTACCGGTGATTCAACAGTTATTTGCACATGATGTATATCTTACGGTGCTGGATGCGGATGCCAGAATACAGGGCTTTGCCCTTCCGGATGGCGCCGCGCCGCAGTATAGCGTCGGAGATAAGTTTATAGACCCGACAGGCGCTTATCATGACGTTATGAGAAGCGGAATAAAAAAGCATAATTGTCTGCCGCCGGAAGTGATGGGAGAAGCGTTTGAGGGAGATTTAGTCCCTATTAAAGATGAAGGAAAAACAGTTGGATGTATTACATGTACCTATTCGGTAGGCACAAGGGAAAAGATGGCGGATATAGCAGGACAGTTTCAGGATGACGTGCAAAATATCAATACCTCCATTCAGTCTGTTGTTGCCGGAGTTGAGAAATTGTTTCAAATGCTGACAGGTATGAATGAGCTGACAACCAGTGTGGAAAGCGATGTACACAATGCGGTGGATGTAGTCAATACTATCAGCGGCAATGCTTCCCGTTCCAATATTCTTGCCCTGAATGCGTCTATCGAAGCGGCACGAAGCGGTGAGCATGGACGTGGTTTTGCCGTTGTAGCAACGGAGATGGGAAAACTGGCGGGAGACAGCGGCAGGTCTGCAACGGAAATCAAGGGAACGCTGAGCGTCATTACGGAGCATCTTGCCACTATTACTTCTTCCATTAAGGATGCTAATGATGTTGCTAAAGAGCATATGGAAAATATCAGTGGAATACAGAAAATTCTGGATGAGACGATTGTACTGGCAGAAGAACTGAAGAAAAATATCTACAGGTGATAAGATGGCAATAAAATGTATTGCGCTGGATTTGGACAGGACAACCCTGAATAAAGAAGGCAGGCTGTCGGAGGGAAACCGTAAAGCATTGGAAGAGGTCATTGCGGCAGGAATTTATGTCGTGATTGCCAGCGGACGTGCATTTGATACGCTGCCGCGGGATATCCTGTCGGTGACCGGTATCGAATATGCGATTACCGGTAACGGGGCGGCAATGTATCATCTGCCGACGGGAAAGTGTCTGAAGCGTTACCGTCTCTCTAAGCAGGCAGTGGAAGCCGTTATGAATGCAACAAAAGCGGAAGATGTCACATATGAGGCATTTATAGACGGTATTGCCTATGCGGATAAAGTGTATCTGGAAGACCCACAGCGTTTTGGAGCGACGCCGCAGGCAGTCGAATATGTGAAGTCTACCAGACATATGCAGGATAATATTGTACAGTTTATTGAAGAACATAAAGATTGTCTGGACTGTATGGATATTATTGTAAAAGATGAGGATAGGAAAAGAAGAGTCTGGAGACTTGTTCAGGAAGCGACGGATGAAGTTTACATAACATCATCTATTCAACAGTTAGTTGAGATTGCCAATCAGAATGCCGGTAAAAAAGCGGGACTTGTCTTCTTTGCAGATTTGTTGGGGATAAGCCCGGAGGAGACGGCAGCGTTTGGCGATGCGGATAACGATGTGGATATGCTGCAATATGCAGGATACGGTATTGCAGTGGAGAATGCTTCTGATAATTGCAAGGCTGCTGCCGATTATATCACGAAACATCATGATGAGGACGGTCTTGCTTATGGAATACGGAATATCTTAAAATTAATTAAATGACAATATAGAACAGAGTGCGATGGAAAGATGGTTCATAATTTAGAGTATTATAAGGTTTTTTATTATGCTGCCCGATATAAAAGTCTGACTGTGGCGGCGGATGAACTGGCGATTTCCCAGCCGGCAGTCAGCCAGTCTATTAAACAGCTTGAGACGGCGCTTGGAACGAAGTTATTTACAAGAGCGTCTAAGGGGGTGCGTCTGACACAGGAGGGCGCGCTGCTTTATAGTTATGTTGCCAATGGGTATGAGCAGATTGCACTCGGGGAGAAAAAATTAGAGCAGATGCTGAATCTGGATTTGGGTGAGATTCATATCGGTGCAAGCGATATGACGCTGCAATTTTATCTGCTTCCTTTTTTGGAATCTTTTCATGAACAGTATCCTGATATTAAGGTTATTGTCACGAATGCGCCGACACCTGAAACACTGCATAACCTAAGAGAGGGCAAAATTGATTTAGGCGTAGTCAGCACACCATTTGATGAACAGCCCTTTATGCAGTCCATGATTGTGCGGGAAATAGAGGATGTTTTTGTTGCGGGCAGAAAATTTATGTCCTATAAGAACAGGATGCTGGACTTGCAGGAACTTGAAAACATGCCGATTATTTTTTTGGAGGGTGCGACCAGTACACGCGGTTACATGGATCAGTTTTTGCAGAAAAACCGGGTAACGATTCAGCCTGAGTTTGAGCTGGCAACCAGTGATATGATTGTCCAGTTTGCCCTGCGTAATCTGGGTGTGGGATGCGTTGTCAGAGATTTTGCACAGGAATATCTGGATTCCGGGCAGTTATTTGAGCTGCGCTTTAATAAGATTATACCAAAGAGACATTTTTGCGTGGTGACGGATAAGAAAAATCCCATGTCCGCAGCAGCCCGGAATTTGCTTGCATTAGTAGAAAGACAAAGAGAAACGGAGCATTTGCGTTATGATAAAGACGATCATTTTTGATATCGGCAACGTATTAGCCGATTTTACATGGGAAGAGCATTATATGCGCTTTGGTTATACGGGAGAGATGTTAGAGCGGCTTGCCAATGCGACAGTAAGAAGCGAGCAATGGAATGAAATTGACAGAGGGGTATTGTCAGATGAAGAAGTGCTGCAATGTCTGATAAACAACGACCCTGAAATAGAAGCAGATATCCGAAAATGCCTTGCGAGTGCGAAAGGAATGGTGATAAGAAATGATTATGCGATTCCTTGGATAGAAGAATTACGCCAAAAAGGCTATCAGGTATTATATTTGTCCAATTTCGGAGCGAAAGCGGAGAGAGACTGCGCGGAAGCTTTGGACTTTCTGCCCTATATGGACGGCGGGATTTTATCTTATCGGGAAAAAGTAGTAAAACCGATGCCGGAGATTTATGAGATATTGATTAACCGTTATCATCTGATTCCGGAGGAATGCGTTTTTCTGGATGATACGGAAAGAAATCTGACGGCTGCCGCTGCTTTTGGGATTCATACGATTCGCTTTGAGAATCAAAAGCAGGCGGTAGAGGAGCTTAAAAAGCTTGGCGTGGACTAGGCTGGATAACAGAATTTTAGCAAGAATCGCCAGGCGATTCTTGAGCGCAAGCGCAGCTTGCGTTTTTTTTTGCTGTTATTTTGGAGAAAATAAAAATTTAGGGCGCACATGAGCAGCCTGTCATTCGTTATACAAGATGAAAGGGTGGATAAAGTTTTGGATTTGGCAGAACATTACGATAAAATATACCGCTACTGTTATTGTAAGCTAAAGCAAAGGGAACTGGCGGAAGATATTACGCAGGAAACGTTTCTTCGTTTCTTGAATCATGGGCATGATTTCCATGCCGCACACGCATTACCATACTTATATACCATTGCCCGCAATCTATGTATTGATGAATATCGGAAGAAAAAACCGTTGCTTGCAATAGTGGAAGAACAGATAGAAGATATTGGGGCGGAGGAGAGGATGTTTACCGGTGTTTCGGTAAGGCTTGCGCTTTCAGAACTTGAGGAAGAGGAAAGAGAACTTTTATTGCTGCGGTATGTGAATGAAGCGCCGGTTTATGTGATTTGTAAGGTATATGGACTTTCACGGTTCAGTGTTTACCGGAAACTGAAATCGGCATTAAAAAAGTTAGAGGAACATTTAAAGGAATAATGTGAGAAGAACTTCTAATCACTCGCAGCAGTGGCTGCTTCGCGAAGAAGTTCTAAGTCTCACACCGAAAAATAAATTTTATGGAATGGAGGGTTTGTATGAGAATCAGTAAGAATATGAAAAAGATGCTGCGGACTGCTTATGAAGCGCCGGAGCCGTTAAGAAAAGAGAAATTTCTGCGAAAACTTCCTAAAGCGCAGATAAGCCATACGGAATTTATGTTGTTACAGGCTGCGTATATGAAAAAATGGGTTTGGATAGTATCTGTTCTTGTTTTGGGGATTGCACTTAAAGAGGCATCGTTTCTGGAAAGAAATATGCTGGGAATTTTTTCGGCGCTGATGCCGTTTATAGCGCTTACGGTAACAACAGAGAATAGCAGGTCGGCTGCCTATGGTATGGAAGAACTTGAGATGGCATCCAGATTTTCTTTAAGAAGCGTTGTGCTTGCCAGAATGGGGATTCTTGGGGGTGTACATTTTGTGCTGATTTGCTGCCTGATACCTGTCAGCCTGCAAAATCAGATTTTCGGACCGCTGCAGGCAGGCGTGTACCTGACAGTACCATATCTTTTGACGGTAATACCGGGGCTTATGGCGGCAAGGCGCATTCACGGAAAAGAGTCCGGGTATGTGTGCGCGGGCATAGCGGCAATTGTCAGTGTTGCTTTTATAACACTGGGAAGCAATGGCGTAGTTTATCGTGAGAAATATTTTTCATGGTGGCTTGCAGCGTTTTTTGTATTAATCATTATGCTGGGCGCAGAGTGGCGCCGGACAATCAAAGAGACGGAGGAATTGGCATGGAACTTACAATAGACAGAGTATCAAAGCAATATAAAAATAAAATTGCGGTAGACCGTATATCGCTGCAATTAACAGAGGGAGTGCATGGGCTTTTAGGGGCTAACGGTGCGGGTAAAACAACATTGATGCGAATGATATGCGGCATTTTAAAACCGACAAGCGGCACAATCGCCTTAGACGGTCTGGATGTATCGACAGAGGAATACCGCGCCAGACTTGGGTATTTGCCGCAGGATTTCGGCTATTATCCTGATTTTTCGGGAATGGATTTTCTGCTTTATATGGCGGCGTTAAAAGGGCTTGCCAGAGCGGATGCAAAAGATAGGGCAGAGGAACTTCTAAAGCTTGTAGCGCTTGAGGATGCCCGAAATAAAAAAATTAAAACATATTCCGGCGGTATGAAGCAAAGACTCGGTATTGCACAGGCGCTTTTAAACGAGCCCGACCTATTGATTTTAGATGAGCCGACGGCAGGGCTTGACCCGAAAGAGAGAGTGCGTTTCAGGAACCTGATTGAAAATTTGGGAAAGGATAATATTGTGCTGTTGTCCACACATATCGTATCGGATATTGAACATATTGCGGACAGCGATATTCTGCTCATGAAAGACGGCAATTTAATTTACCATGATAAATGGGACGGAACGAATGAGGATTTGGAGGCGTTTTATTTAGAGCAGTTTGATACGGAGAAGTTTGCGGAAGCAGTGAAAGGAGGGGGACGGACGGATGAATAACTTCGGGGTATTATATCGTTATGAGATAAAGAAGTTAATCCGGCGTAAAATTGTATGGATTACGGGAGCAATCATACTTGCGCTTTCACTCTTGTCTGTTACCGCTGATGTGACCGGAAAATACTATGTGGACGGCGAAGTTTATGATACGCATTATCATTTGATGGTAATGGACAGGGAATATAACAGAAAGATGAGCGGCCGGGAAATCAATCAGGAACTTATGGAAGAGATGCAGGCGGCATACCGTAAAGTCCCTACGGATGCGCTGCGCTACAGCCTGACGGACGAATATCAGACCTATGCCCGCCCTTATAGCCAGATATTCCAGATTGTACGAAAGGTAATGGGCTTTTCAGACCTGGAGGATATATGTGCATGGGAGGTAGACGAAGCGGCGTTTTATGATGCCTTTTCGGAAAATAATGAAGCGGCATATATCAGCGGTTTTCTGACGGAAGGCGAGAAAGCGTATTGGAGGAAAAAAGAAGAGGCGCTTGAAAAGCCCTTTGTATTTGGATATGCGGAAGGGTATTGGAAATTGATTTCTGCCGCGCAGACAATTTCCGTTATGATGTTACTCTTTTGCACGATATGTTTATCCGACATTTTCACGAGAGAACATACCTTGCGGACTGACCAGCTCCTTTTAAGCAGCCGTTTCGGAAAGAGACAGGTGTATCTGGCAAAAGCAGCGGCAGGCATGAGTTTTGTTTTGATTAGTACGCTTGTAATGGTAATAATAATGATAGTTACGTCTTTGAGTATTTATGGCACAGATGGTTTTGCCGTCATGATTCAGATAGCCGTAGCCGGTTATCCGCTGCAGTTAAAGGCAGGGATTGTTGTGATTATGATGTATGCGCTGATGATTCTATCTGCTTTACTGACCGCGGCATTCGTGATAATGCTTTCGGAAGTTTTCCGCAGTTCGATTGCAACGCTTGCCGCAGTCTCCGGGATTAGTCTGCTTCCGCTTTTTGTGCATGTTCCGTCGCAGTTTAGGGTTTTGGCGCAGTTCTGGGGGTATCTGCCGGGAGGATTGTTAGATACGGATACGATTATGGGCGTCCGACTGCTTCCGTTCTTTGGCGGCTATCTTACGATGTGGCAGGCAACGCCGCTTATTTACATTCTGCTTGGAGCGCTTTTCTTATATTTCGGAATGCGTGCATATCAGAAATATCAGGTAAGCGGCAGATAAAGGAAAGGATTAGATATCAGGATGAAACGTTTTACTACGATATATTTATTTGAATTAAAGAAAATTTGCGAAAAGAAAATGATATGGGCGGCTGTCGCAGTCCTGCTTGCACTGCAATTGGCATCGAATGTAGTCAGTCTGTTTATAAAATATGCCACCGTAGATGCGGACGGCAATGTAACATATCAGACGGGCTATGAGGAAGATATGGGGGTAAGAGAGGCGGCACAGGAAATATCCGGCAGAAAGATTGACGAGAGTCTGCTTAGTGAGATGAGAAAAGCATATGGAGAGGATGGAGGCAGTGCAGAAGATATTGTAAAAGACCGGCAGACGTATCGGGAAATTTATAATTATGTTACCAATTATACCGGTTATGAAATGGTTATTGATATAGATGGGGAAGAGCTATATCAAATCAGACGGGATACGCTCGATGAAGAAAATCAGTACTGGGAACTGAATGAAGAAGAAATCCGGTATTGGGAGAAGCAGGAGAATACAATCGAAAAACCATTTGTGTATGAATATAATGATGGGGCATGCCGTTTTTTTGCGCGCATCAATCTGCTTTGTTTGTTATGGCTGTCATTAATAGGTATCGGACTGGCAAACTTTTTCGGGGAGGAGCATATCCGCAGAACGGATCAGCTTGTTTTATGCAGTAAGAACGGAAAGCTGCCGCTCTATCTGGCGAAGACGGCAGCAGGCGTCACCTTTGGCATTGGGGGAACGGTCTTATTTTATCTTGTGCAGTTTTTAACAATATTGGCAATATACGGGATGAGCGGATTTGCTTCGCCGCTGCAGCTTTATTTATGGATGAGTTCTTTTCCGATAAGTCTTGGCAAGGCGATTATCATATCATTCTTTTTATCCCTTGCGGCGGCGTTTTTAGGCAGTGTGTTCATTATGCTGTTGTCCGAACTGTTCCGAAACGGAGTCGCTGCGCTTTCTGTAATGCTTGGGGCAACGCTTTTTACCATGTTTGTTTCGCTTCCGGTTCGTTACGGTCTTATATCGCAGTTATATAATTTTATGCCGATGCGGTTCTTTAGTGATACTGCGTTTCTGGATAAGCGGTTATTCTGTATCTTCGGAAGGTATTTCACCGGACTGCAGACGGCGCCGGTTTTCTATTTGGCGGCAGCGGTGATTTTAGCCGGAATCGGGTATAAGGTGTATAAGGAGTATCAGGTCAGCGGGAGGTAGAGATGATGTGGTGTTCAAGCTCATGGTAGATTTTGAATACATCAGGGAAAATTACTTTTGCCCCACGTTTTGCCATAGCCAAGACGTGGCGGGCATTTTTTTCCACATCAGCAGCAATTCTGTCATCAATTCTAATGGGGCAGTTGTTTTTATCGATGTAAGCAGTCAAATATTTACTTGTGGCAGGACACATATTCTGGATTAGAAAGGCTGTATTTCTGCCAAGAACTATACCGAAACGAATCGTATCGCAGTGACCGTATTTTTCTATTTTCTCCTGCTCTATTCGTTTGAATTTCTCATATCTTGATGAAATCGGGACAATCCAATAGATGTCTGGTATTTTAGAATCTTTAAATGCAAAGAAACAGGGACGATTATGCGGCGTTCCGTTAATAATATCTTTATTTTGCATAAGTTTGTCATCTGGGAAATCCTGATAATACTGGTCTGAAAGAAAAAACAATTGAGCCTGTGGCATAAGAAAATCTCCTGTATAAAGTAACACCCTGCCATTCGACAGGGCGTTACGAACATTTTAATCCCGAACATTTATAAGCCGCATATCGGGGAGCGGTCACTATTTGTCATCCTGAACATTTATAAGCCGCATATCAGGGAGCGAACACTATTTTATGGGAAATTTCTTTCCTTTTATATTATTATACGTACAAGGCTGTTCTATGTCAATCATTCGTTGAAAAATGATGAATTTTTAGAAGATAGCATGTCAGGTCAGCGGGAGGTAGAGATACCTCCCTTTTTTGTGCAGAAAAAGCAGAAACATGATACAATAAAAAATAAAGTAAGATGAAAGGAACTTTACCGTATGAAAAGAGAAGAAGCAAAACGCAGAGCGGAAGAACTAGTAAATAAGATGACGTTGGAGGAACGTGCTTCACAGCTTCGCTATGATGCACCGGCAATTAAACGACTGGGAATTCCCGCTTATAACTGGTGGGGAGAAAGTCTGCACGGGGTGGCGAGAGCAGGTACGGCAACCGTTTTTCCGCAGGCAATCGGCATGGCGGCGACATTTGATGAAGAATTGTTGGAAAAAGAGGCAGATTGCATCTCTACGGAGGGAAGAGCAAAATACAATGAGTATTCGGCACATGATGACAGGGATATTTATAAAGGTCTTACGTTCTGGTCTCCGAATATCAATATTTTCCGTGACCCGAGATGGGGGCGCGGACATGAAACATACGGTGAAGACCCCTATTTGACTTCACGTCTTGGCGTGGCATATGTAAAAGGCCTGCAGGGAGACGGGGAAGTGATAAAAGCGGCGGCATGCGCGAAGCATTTTGCGGTGCATTCCGGCCCGGAGGCGCTGCGGCATGAATTTGATGCGACAGCCACTCCGAAAGATATGGAAGAGACGTATCTGCCTGCCTTTGAAGCGTTAGTAAAAGAAGCGCATGTAGAGGCGGTTATGGGAGCCTATAACCGTGTAAACGGTGAGCCTTGCTGTGCAAGTAAGACGCTGATTCAGGATACTTTACGGGGAAAATGGGGATTTGAGGGACATTTCTTATCAGACTGCTGGGCAATCAGAGATTTTCATGAACACCATATGGTGACTTCCACTGCGCCGGAATCGGCAGCGATGGCATTAAACGCGGGCTGTGATTTGAACTGCGGCAATACTTATCTGCATGTTCTGACGGCGTATCAGCAGGGGCTTGTAACAGAGGACGCTATTACGCAGGCAGCAGTCCGTCTTTTTACAACCCGCTATTTATTAGGTTTATTCGATGAAAGCGAATACGATACGATTCCTTATGAGAAAGTAGAGTGTAAGGAGCATCTTGCACTTGCTGATAAAGTGGCAAAAGAGAGCGTCGTTTTATTAAAAAATGATGGAATCTTACCGCTTGACATTGATAATATACAGACAATCGGTGTTATCGGCCCCAACGCAAACAGCAGGATTGCCTTGATAGGGAATTATCATGGAACCTCATCTGAATATATCACAATATCGGAGGGGATTCAAAGATATGCAGAGGGAAAAGCGAGAGTGCTGTACTCCGAGGGGTGTGCTTTATGCAAGGAAAAAACGGAGTCACTGGCACAGAAAGGAAACAGGCATGCCGAAGCGCGGATTGTGGCGGAACATAGCGATGTTGTTATTTTGTGCATGGGCTTGGACGAAACACTAGAGGGCGAGCAAAGGGATACCGGAAACAGCGCGGCTTCCGGCGATAAGCCGGATTTGCTTCTTCCGAAACCGCAGAGAGATTTGATGGAAGCAATTGCCGAAACCGGAAAACCGGTAATATTTTGTCTGATGGCGGGAAGCGCTATAGATTTGAGCTATCCGTCAGAACATTTCAATGCAGTTTTGCAGCTTTGGTATCCCGGCGCAAGGGGTGGAAAGAGTGTGGCGGATATTCTCTTTGGAGAAGTGTCTCCATCGGGTAAGCTTCCGATTACGTTTTATCATAATCTGGAGCATTTTCCGGAGTTTACGGATTATCGTATGGAGAATAGAACATACCGTTATATGGAGGAAGAGGCGCAGTATCCTTTTGGCTTTGGACTGACCTATGGAAAGGTGGAGGTTACGGACGCTGAAATCATCAAAGTATCGGAAAAATTGGATGAGTTTGGACTGCCTGAGGTTTCTGTAAAAGTAACACTGACCAATCAGGGCGCTTATGATACGGATGACGTGGTACAGATTTATGTCAAAAATACGGATTCGGCGTATGCAGTGAAAAATCCCGCGTTGTGTGCTTTTAGGCGTATTCATGTAAAAGCCGGGGAATCGGCGGAGACAGAACTTGTCATTAGCGGCAGGGCATTTTCAGTTGTGAACGAACGCGGAGAGCGCATTAAGGACGGAAATCATTTTGTTTTATACGCAGCCACTATGCAGCCGGATAAGAGAAGCAGTGAGTTGACGGGGATGAAACCGGTTGAGGTGGAGGTTGTATTGTAACAGGAACGGAGTAAGAATGGAGGATTAATATGAGAAACCTTGAAATTGAGACAGAAATGTATCGCCAAGCCGCAGCGTTGATAGAAAAGCGTTATCCGACTGGATGGGGCGGAGCCGGAGTAGTACATACAGCGAACGGACATTATTTTACAAGTGTCAGCATTGATACAGCTAATGCTTCTGCTATTTTGTGTATTGAAACGGGTGCAATATTAGAGGCTCATAAATATAACGAAAAGGTTACACATTGTATGTGTTTGGTTCGAGACGATGAAAATGCTCCTTATAAAGTTTTGTCCCCCTGCGGAATATGCCAGGAACGCTTAAGGTTTTGGGGCGAGGATGTGCAAGTAGCAGTCACTACAGATGATAATTCTCTGCAATTTGTCACGTTAGGCGAGTTGCAGCCATACCACTGGACAAAAGCGTATCCTGCCCATGAATTGGAGCATTTTGAAGAATAACCGGAACGGAGAGAAAAGCTTATTATGAATATTCATGCAAAAGCTAAGTTCAATGTAATATTGATTCTTATCATGATAGTGATATGTATTTTGGGATTTTGGTTAGTAATAGGAATACCGCAGCCCTACAAGCCAAGAAAAGAACCGATAGATACCTCCGCAATGGGGGAAGAAGTACCGGTCAAAATAATTACCTTAAATTCATATATGAAATCAGGTGTAAATTATGAAGTTGCATATTTATTGGGGGATAAGGGTAATCTTTATGTGTTATGCTATGATACGGAAAAGTATTATGTTGAGCTATGGCATCCGGAGTTCTGGAAAGACATAGAAGTAGTTGATATATGTGCGGAAAGCCCATGGTTATATGCCTCGGCGTTAGATAAAGAGGGAAATGTTTATATATGGAAAAAGGAGTATCTGTTAGGAGAAGGAGAAACAGAGGAAGAAATAGAAACAAAAACAAATAAGAGAGAAAACTGGAAAATACAGCAGCTTAAAAATATTCCGAAAGTAATGAAGATTTATGCGACACATGATCAATTTGCCATTGTAACGGATGAAGACATTGTCTGTATGTGGTCTCCGAAGGAGAATGACAATCCGGGTATGGATGACATGGAAATAATTAATATGGAAACGCCGATGTTAAATATCGCGGCCGCCGAGGAAGAAGTGTTTATTCTTGATGAGAATCATGTTTTGTGGAGTATGGAAAACGGAACGAAAAGCTTTCTGAAAGAGAATGTAAAAAGTATCGTGCAGGGCAAAAAGGGGCTTGCAATTCAGATGATAGATAGTGAAAATGAAGTGTATATCTATAACAATGTCTTATTGCAAAAATATTATGAAAGAGTAATATTTGCAGATAAATATGAAGTATCAAAAATTGTATTTGAAGATAACATATCTTCGATGTCGCTGGGTGGGAGTGTAGGAGTTGCATGCACTGACAAACAGGAATTATATCGATGGGGATGGGAACAAAGGACGACATATACGCATGTGACTGTACCCTCTATAGATCTATATGAGGAGCCTGTTAAAATAAATTTAACGGGTGTAAAGCATTTTACGGTGATTGGGAAATATTTTATTTACATAGATGAGGAGAATGAGTTGTTTATTTGGATATAGGAAAAGAAAGAGGTCTTTCATGGCAAAAGTACTCGTATTTGACTTAGGCGGAACGCTTATGGAATATAAGGGAATGCCGGATTCGTGGGTAGATTATTATAAACAGGGATTTGAAACGCTTAACAGTTATTATCATTGCGGAGTTTCCGCGGCTTGCATAAACAAATCAGTAGAAATTCTGAGGTCATTTAATCCACGGTGTGTTTATAGAGAAGTAGAATATACGCCGGAACACATTTTCAGCAAAGCGGTGGAACATTGGTCTGTAAAAATTCCGATTCATGAATGTTCGTACATATTTTTTCAAGGATTGGAATTAGAAGCAGTAATATATCCGGATACCATTCCTACATTGAAAATTTTAAGGGAAAATGGATATCAAATTGCAACGTTGACCGATTTGCCGACAGCAATGCCGGATGACTTGTTTCAGAATGACATTGCAGCATTGCTACCTTATTTTGATTTATATGTTTCTTCACTAAGCTGTGGATTTAGAAAGCCAAACAGCAGCGGATAATGCAGGGTGCCGCTTCGTTCAGATTGACCGGAAAAAAGGGGAGGAACTTCAATGGAAAAAGTACGTAACACACTAATTGTTGTAATCATTTTATGTATCGTGGCAGTCATTACTTTTCTTGGTTTGCCGGGCATTATTTTTTTCTGGTGTATGCTGACGGACGATGGAGGAAAACTGGATAGTGCTGAGAAAATTTCGGCAGTAGTGACTGAAAATCAGGAAACATTGCAGGATATTGTTTCTCAAGTATTAAATCCGGAACAGGATTTGGATTTTGTAATAAATATAGAGAAAAAGGAGTTTCAGGGCTTGGGTTCCTCGAGCGATGAAGATGAAGAGTTATTCAATCTGGA
>CAZKOR010000066.1:0-17143 GCA_964554405.1 uncultured Bacteroides sp.
AATCTTTTGCTTGTTCGGAGGTTAAACCTGAGATTCGTTCCAGTTCCTGTAATCTCTGCTCATTTAGTTTTGCAATTTCTTCACGCTGTTTGGCAAGTGATTCTTCTCTCGCTACCAAACTTGCTTCCTTTTTCTCAATAGCATCCGCTTTCTTATCGATGTTCTCTTCTTTCTGCTGAACCCTGCGCTCATATCTCTGCGCCTCGGCACGGCGTTCCTTGATTTCCTTGTCCAATTCATTTTTAGTATGAATGGTTTCCTCTTTCGCTTCAAGTAACGCTTCACGCTTCTTTGTCTCAGCTGTTTTGAGAGCTTCATCAATAATTTCTCTCGCTTTCTCATCCGCGTTGCCGATTTTCGCTTCCACTACCTTTTTGCGGTAGTTTATCGCTACTACTGCCGTAACCGGGATTGCCACGATTAAAGTGATGACTACTGCTATCACAACATCAAGCATTTACAGGAGCACCTCCTTATTAAATTTTCATTGTACATATCTATAACCGAATGTATATACCAAACATTCCAATTACAAATCGAAAATTACAACAAATTAATTCTACCTCTAAAGTGATGTTATGTCAAGCAGAAGTACCTTGGAGATTGTATCGGCATGAAATCCTTTTCTATAGAGAAATGCGCTCATTTTCTGCCTTTCCTCATAAGTACTTTCCTGAAAATGAAAATTTTTTTTCAGAAGAAGTTCCTTTATCATAGCCGCTTCATCTACTTCCAGACCTTCTTCTTTTAACTCATCAAAAACTTTCCTGATAAGCTCCTTGCTTACTCCCTTTTGCGTCAAATCATTTTCCATCCGCTTTCTGCTCTTCGTCTGCAAATGGTATTCAATGAAACTTCTGGCATAATTCTCATCATTAATATAGCCATAGGACTCTACATAAGCAACTGCTTCCTCAATGATGTCTGCCGGATATCCCCCCTGTTTCAGTTTATCCTCCAACTGCTTCCTTGTGTAGTCTCTTGCCTTTAACAGGTTCATACAGCGCAGCTTTGCTCTCTTGGGAAGAATTTCATGAAAAATACTCTGTCTTGCATCCTCTTCCAGTTCTTCCCCCTGTTTTATATGAAAGCGGTGTAATTCACCCTTGTACAATATGAATGCAGTCTCGCCATCCAGTACAACGCGGTATCTTGATTTTGTAACCGCCGCAACTTCAGTTATCATCATTCTAATCCTTTACTCCGCTTTGGTTTTTTCGGCTTTACCGGCAGAAGTCTTTTCTTTAGCAGGTTTTTCCTTGCTATCCTTTACCGGTTCGGATATCTCCAAATTAAACAACTCTCTGACTTTTCTTTCCACTTCTTCGCATACTGCCGGATTGTCTTTCAAATACTGCTTGGCATTCTCCCTGCCCTGTCCGATTTTGTTTCCTTCGTAGGCATACCATGCACCGCTCTTATTAATAATGCTGTTATCAGCTGCAAGGTCAAGAATATCTCCGACACTGGAAATGCCCTCTCCGAACATAATGTCGAACTCCGCTTCTTTAAACGGTGGTGCAATCTTATTTTTTACAACTTTAACTCTTGTACGGTTACCGATTACTTCTCCGCCTTGCTTCAAAGACTCGATTCTTCTGACATCAAGTCTGACGGAAGAATAGAATTTCAGTGCGCGTCCGCCTGTTGTTGTCTCCGGATTTCCGAACATAATACCGACTTTTTCACGCAGCTGGTTAATGAAAACAACCGTACAATTTGATTTGCTGATAACACCCGTTAGTTTACGGAGTGCCTGTGACATCAGTCTTGCCTGCAAACCTACGTGGGAATCTCCCATGTCGCCATCAATTTCCGCTTTGGGAACAAGCGCTGCAACAGAGTCTACCACCACAATATCAATCGCGCCGGAACGCACCATTGTTTCTGTAATCTCAAGTGCCTGCTCACCGTTATCCGGCTGTGAAATATATAAGTTATCTACATCAACGCCGATATTTTTCGCATAAACAGGATCCAATGCGTGTTCTGCATCGATAAACCCGGCAATTCCACCTCTTTTTTGCACTTCTGCTATCATATGTAATGTCACTGTTGTTTTACCGCTCGACTCCGGTCCATAGATTTCTATAATTCTTCCTTTCGGAATTCCGCCTAACCCTAATGCAATATCTAAACTTAAAGAACCGGTAGGAATCGTCTCAACGTTCATCTGTACGGACGGATCTCCTAACTTCATAACAGCCCCTTTTCCAAACTGTCTCTCTATCTGCCCCAGGGCAGCATCCAATGCTTTTAATTTTTCTTCCTTTTCCATGATCTGTTCTCCTTTTCGTTTCAGAACATTTGTTCTTATTTTAGAATAAAACAAATGTTCGTTTTTGTCAACATTACTTTTATAACTTTCTAAATGTTACTTCTATTCTATCATTCATAAAGTCCAATAAACATCCCTTTATTCATCCCCCCTGTCTTATTTTATTTTCTTTTTGCTTTGAAATGTTGGCGAGATGCCGGATATGCAAAGCAGAATATTTCACAGAGCATTTTTCATATATTTATGATAACCTACGAAAAATGCTCTGTCAACTTTTGCTTATAAAAGCTTTTCATTAGAAAATTTTCAAATAATCCTTATAATCATGATAGGTAACCGTAACCCATCCTTCATCAAAATTAAACCCAATTTCCATTCCCATCGGCGTATAGTAAATAATCAAATTGCCCGGAGAAGTTAAATATTCCGTAATCTCCTGATCAGACATCCAATCAAGCGCATCGATAGAGCCGTTCTGCTCCTCGCTTCTGTAACGGAAATCTACGGAAAAATCATCATCTACCGCAATAATATCCGTATTATCCATAATAACGCCATCCTGCATATCAATATTAATACTGTAGCAAAAAACAGAATCATAATAATCCGAAGCAATAGATTCCGAAAATACAACACTCAATACGTCTTCGCTCATATATGTTACATATCCCATTGCCGATGCGAAAAAGTAACTGTCTTTATCCATATAGGCAGAATACTCATCTTCATAATAGTCCGTAAAAACAGCTATCTCATCTGCCAGTACCGCATTAATCCTGTCCAGATTCGGTACATGGTTTCCGACAATAATCGGATAATCTATTGAAATCTGCACATTATCATTCGGTTCATATTCATAATAATCCCACTCAATGGAATAGGAAAGTCCGCTCTTAATGTCATCCTGAAGCGTGTAATATTCATCATCATCGTAGTCATAGTCATCATCACGCTTATTGCGGTCATGGTCATAAATATCATCATCGTCGCGATGCCATTCATTATGACTCCGATTATCGTCATCATCCTGAATGTCATCCGGACTGACATATGTATTGATATCCTTACTGACTTCCCGTCCCTGTACAGCAGATTCCAGCAAATGATAAAACATCGCCAAAATAGCAATCAGGAAAAGAATAACAACTGTAACTATAACGCCGATAATTAATCCGGTATGTTTCTTTGCCGGTGGCACAGCATAAGGACTATAGGGATTATTGCCATATGGATTAGGTCCATAAGGATTTCCATACTGCTGATTACCATATTGCTGGTTGTTATATTGATTGTTCCCGTATTGGTTATTTCCATATTGCTGGTTATTATACTGCTGGTTCCCGTACTGATTATTTCCATATTGGTACTGTCCGTTACCATACTGGTTATTTCCATATTGGTACTGTCCGCCGCCATATTGATTACTGCTGTTTGCGTACTGTCCGCCATCATACTGATTACTGCCGTCATATGTATTCTGCTGATACGCTGCATTTTCGCCGGCATGGTCTCCCGAAAACATACCGCCTGTATCATGATGTCCGGTACTCATATCCGGCGTTTGATAGACATCCTGCCCGGACTGAGTCTCATAAACATCCGGTGTTGTATAAAGTCCGTTATCCGTCTGTTGTATTGTTTCCTGCTGCGCTGTTTCCTCTTGTGTCGTTTCCTGCTGTGTTGTTTCCTCTTGTATCATTTCCTGTTGTGTTGTTTCCTGCTCCATTGCATCCTGAATGCCCGGAATTTCATATCCGCAGCTTTGACAAATGCCATCTCTGGCAACCGCTCCACATTTAGGGCATAAATCAAATTGTCCCTGCTCACTCATATTGGAAATTCTGCTCCTTTCTCCTCTTACGTTCCCTGTTTCTATGATTTGTTTGCACCAAACGTCACCTCACTATAATAGGCAAGAATGGATTCTCTCATTAATGACAGTGCCGCCG
This sequence comes from uncultured Bacteroides sp., assembly GCA_964554405.1. Lineage (GTDB taxonomy): Bacteria > Bacillota > Clostridia > Lachnospirales > Lachnospiraceae > UBA3282. The sequence continues at coordinate 4,228 of CAZKOR010000066.1, forward strand.
CAACGCTGTTTTCACGAATCTTCATCCGATTCCCGCTGAAACGGCATTCACGCACTTTGATGCGTCCGCATACACTGCACGCAATATATACCAGTCCTACCGGCTTTTCCTCGGAACCGCCATCCGGACCCGCAACACCGGTAATACCGACCGTCACATCTGCTTTTGAAAAAATAGATGCACCCTTTGCCATCTCTCTGGCAATTTCTTCGCTGACCGCTCCGTGTTTTTCCAAAGTAGACTTTTTAATTCCTAAAATTTTCCGTTTGGATTTATTGGAATACGTAATATATCCTGTCTTAAATACTTCCGAAACCCCCGGCACATTAATTAATCTTGCCGCCAGCATACCGCCGGTGCAGGATTCCACCGTACTGACTGTCAGATCATTGGCAAGCAGTAAATCAACTACCGCTTTCTCCAACGTAACCTCTTCCTGTGTTGTATAAATATGATTACCAAAGCGGCCTTTCAGCTCTTTGATAAACGGCTTTATCAGCTTTTTAGCTTCTTTTTCATCCTCCGCTCTTGCCGTCACACGCAAATGCACTTCACCGGTCTTTGCATAAGTTGCAATCGTCGGATTACTCTGTCCTGCAATCAAATCCTCTATCATAGATTCCGCTTTACTCTCACCAATACCACATATTTTTACAGTCTGAGAATAAATCGTTCCCGGCTCTAATGCATTAAGATACGGCATAATCGCATTTTCAAACATCGGTATTAATTCATTTGGAGGTCCCGGCATCAAAATAATATGTTTACCGTTATCCTCTATAATAATCCCCGGCGCCGTACCGTTCGGATTGTCTACAACAATACATTCCTCCGGAACCATTGCCTGTTTCCGGTTATTTTCCGTCATCTCTATGCCCCTGCTTTGAAAGAATGTAATCAGGGCCTTCCTGGTCGGCTCATGCAGATACAGATTTCTTCCAAGCACTTTCGCTGCCACTTCTTTTGTCAAATCATCCTGTGTCGGTCCAAGTCCTCCTGATAAAAGCAGCACATCCGCTCTTGAAAGCGCCGTCTGCAGCACATTTGTCAGACGTTCCTCATTATCACCCACTACATCCTGATAATAACACGCCAGACCGATTCCCGCACATTTCTCGGACAGGTATGCTGCATTGGTATTAACAATATTACCCAACAGAATTTCAGTTCCGACTGAAATAATTTCTACTACCATGCTGTTTCTCCTTTTTAATTACTTTGTTTCTTTCATGACAGCTTTATTTTTTACCAGATAATCAATCAGAGAAATAACCGTTAAAAGAAGCGCTATCCACACGATAATCATCGTAAAAACCTGAATAGCTTCTATATCTGCAATCAGAAGACATATCATAACCATTTGAAAAGTTGTCTTAAACTTGCCCCAATAACTTGCGGCAATCACAACGCCGTTGTCGGCAGCAATCAGACGAAAACCGCTTATAATAAATTCCCTTGCAATAATGATAATTACCATCCATGCAGGCAGTTTTGCCATCTCAACCAGACAAATTAACGCTGAGCAAACCAACAGTTTATCCGCCAACGGATCCATAAATTTTCCGAAATTTGTCACTAAATTATACTTTCTGGCAATCTTGCCATCCAGTAAATCCGTAAGACTTGCCACAATAAAAATAGCAAGTGCTATCCATTTGTCCACATTTGTTATGTCAACCAACATGAAAAGGACAAAAAAAGGAATCAGTATCACACGAAACATTGTCAGTTTATTGGGTAAATTCATCTTCCAATTCTCCAATCAAATCATATTCATAAGCGCCGGTAATCCGGCATTTCACAAAATCACCGGACATAAGCTGCCTTGTTGTGTTGATAAAAAGAAAACCGTCCACATTCGGCGCATCTTTATAAGTTCTTGCAACATAGGCGTCCTCATCCGCTACTTTTCCCTCAACCATTGCTTCCACCACTTTACCTTCCATAGATAAAGCTGCATCAAAGGCTATTTCCTGCTGCAATTCCATAATCTGCTTACAGCGTTCCTCTTTTATCTCTTCCTCAATCTGCTCCGGCATGGAAGCCGCAGGTGTATCTTCTTCCTGTGAATAAGTAAAAACACCCAGACGGTCAAATTCCATCTGCGCTACAAAATCCATCAGTTCTTCATGTTCCTCTTCCGTTTCGCCGGGAAATCCGGTAATCAATGTGGTTCTGATACAGATATCCGGTATCTCGTTACGAAGCTTCTCTATAATTTCTGTCAGTTCCTGCCTGTTTGTTCTGCGTCCCATTCTCTTTAAAATGATATCGCATCCGTGCTGGATTGGCAAATCCAGATAATGGCAGATTTTAGGCTCTTCTTTTATCACCTGTATCAGTCCATCGTCAATTTCCTCCGGATAGCAGTACATAATCCGAATCCAATGAAGCCCTTCTATCCGGCATAACTTATGAAGCAGCTCAGGAAGCGTCTTTTTTCCATATAAATCCACACCGTAAACCGTCGTTTCCTGTGCTACCAGAATCAGTTCTTTTACACCCTCTGCCGCAAGCGTTTTCGCTTCTTCTATCAGGCTTTCCATCGGAATGCTCCTATAGCTGCCGCGCACTTTCGGGATAATACAGTAAGTACAGTGTTTATCACAACCCTCTGCAATTTTCAGATAAGCGAAATGACCGCCCGTTGTAACAATACGTTTAGTATCCGCCCAAGGCTGTGCATTCAGATTTCGATAATGATTTTCTCTTTTTCCGCCAAAAAATTCATCTAATGCCTGTGCAATTTCATCTATTGCCGCTACGCCGATAATCATATCCACTTCGGGAATCTCTTTTTGTATTTCCTCCCGGTAACGCTGTGCAAGACACCCCGTTACCACAAGCGCCTGGAGCGCGCCGCTTTTTCTAAGCTCAGCTATCTCTAAAATCGTGTCGATGCTTTCCTGCTTTGCATCATTAATAAAACAACAGGTATTGATAACAACAATATCCGCCTGCGCCTCATCATCGGTAAATTCATATCCCCTGCCTGCCAAAAGCCCCAGCATTCTTTCCGAATCAACCAGATTTTTATCGCAGCCCAAAGAAATAAATAGTATTTTTCTATTCATATTGACCGGTAAACTTTCTACTCTTCTTCGTTCAAAATCTTAATCTGTGCCTGATTCAATTCCTCCACGGCAATCGATAACGGTTTCTGTCCGCGGAAGCTTTCCACAAGCGGTTCATCCCCTGCAATAATCTGTCTTGCCCTTTTGGATGTTGCCATAACAATAGAATAACGGCTGTTTACTACCGGAGCATCTCCCTCGTCAACCCCGCTGTTTACTACGTTCATTAAATCTGTGTAAGATGGATGTAACATTATTTTTCTCCTTTCGCAAAACTTTTCAGTTCTGTCCTGATATTTTCTATAAAATTTTCATTTCTAAGCGGTGTATTTCCGGCTGCCGTAATGATTTCGTGAAGCTCTTTTACGCAAGTATCCAAATCATCATTCACTACGATATAATCATATTCCTCAATGCCATCCGCCTCTTTTACGGCACGCTCCATCCGCTTCTGAATCACTTCTTCCGTTTCCGTCCCCCTTAAGGTTAAACGATGCTTCAGTTCTTCCGCATCCGGCGGCATCACAAACAAAAGCAATGCACCCGGATATTGCTTCTTTATTTTCAAAGCGCCCTGAATCTCAATTTCTAAAATGACATTTCTGCCCTCCGCAAGATTTTTTTCCACATAATCTTTCGGCGTACCATAATAATTATCGCAGTAACAGGCATATTCTACCAATCCGCCCTCTGCGATTTTGCGCTCGAACTCTTCTTTCGTTAAAAAGAAATATTCTCTTCCGTCTTCTTCGCCCGGTCTGGGCGCTCTGGTCGTTGCTGATATCGATAATGCATAATTATCATATTCCTGTATCAGCTTCTTCATCAAAGTACCTTTTCCCGCTCCCGAAAAGCCGGACACTACAATCAAAATTCCCTCATGATTCATCTGTATCTCCACCCTCTGCCTGCGCTCTTCCCGAAATAGTTTCGGGGAGCAATGCCGATAATACGATTTGACTGTTCTCCATAATCAGAACCGCCTTTGTTTTTCTGCCCTGCGTGGCGTCTATTGCCATTCCGCTTTCCTTTGCTTTCTGCACCAGACGCTTAACCGGCGCGGAATCCGGGCTGACAATCGCTATGATTTTCCCTGTATTTACAACATTTCCAAATCCTATATGAATCAGTCTTCCCAATCACTACGCCTGCCTTTATCTATTATATAACTCACGTTATTCAATATTTTGAATCTGCTCACGCACTTTCTCAATCTCTGTCTTCAATTCAATCGCCCGATTGGATATCTCCAAATCATTTGCCTTTGAAAGAATCGTATTCGCTTCGCGGTTCATCTCCTGTGCTATAAAGTCAAGTTTGCGTCCGATACTGCCGCCCTTTTGCAAATTCTCTTTCATTGTTTCAATGTGGCTTCTAAGGCGTACCAGCTCTTCATCAACGCATACTTTATCCGCAAAAATAGTCACTTCCATCAAAAGTCTGCCCTCATCTACCTGGGCATCTCCTAACAGTTCTTTCACCTTATCTTCCAGTTTGCTCCTGTACTGTGCAATAATTTCCGGAGAACGTTCCGTAATATATGCCACATGACCAAGCATGCCGTCCAGTTTGCCGATAAGGTCTTCTTTTAAGTTTTCGCCCTCTTTGATTCTGGTTTCCACAAAGCCCTCTGCTGCTTTTCCGATTGCCTCACTCAGCATAATCCAGAGTTCTTCTTCATCAATAGTCTGTTCTTCCATACTCAATACTTCCGGATACCTGGACAAAGCAGAAACTCTGACATCGTTATCCAATGAAAAATCTTCCGCCATCTGCTCTAAATATTTCATATATTCGGCAGCCAGTTCCTTATTGTATTTTACACAGATATTCGTTTCCGTATAATCCTCATAGGAAATAAAAATATCCACTTTACCTCTCTGGATGTAATTTTTTAATTCATTCCGAATTGCCGCTTCAAAAAAATTCAGCTTTTTCGGCATTTTCATATTGACATCCAAATATCTGTGATTGACGGATTTCATCTCAACTGTAATTTTACGGTCCTCTTTGACAAGTTCGCTTCTGCCAAAACCGGTCATACTCTTTATCATATGAATCTCCTGTTTTCTGTCCATTCTGTGATATTGACAACCGATAATATTATAAGATAATCACAAACCCTAGTCAAGCATTCTGACATTGAAAAGCATCACAATATATTGTAAAATTATGAAATACAGTTCTTTCCCCTTAGTGGGAATAAAAGAAAGGAATCGGCATCACTATGGCATTTGACGGCATTACTATCGCGAACATTGTTAAAGAATTAAATTCTAATTTAACCGGAGGACGCATCTATAAAATTGCTCAGCCTGAAACGGACGAACTGCTTTTAACAATCAAAAACAACAGTTCCCAGTACAGACTGTTACTGTCCGCAGACGCTTCTCTCCCGCTTATTTACCTGACAGATAAAAATAAGCAAAGTCCTATGACCGCACCGGGTTTCTGCATGTTACTCCGAAAGCATTTACAAAATGCAAGAATTATCAATATTACCCAGCCCGGATTGGAACGAATCATTCAAATTCATCTGGAGCATCTGAATGAAATGGGCGACCTTTGTAGAAAAACACTTGTTATAGAAATCATGGGGAAACACAGCAATATTATTTTCTGCAATGCAGATAATATGATAATTGACAGTATCAAGCACATTTCCGGTATGGTAAGTTCTGTCCGGGAGGTTCTGCCCGGCAGGGAATACTTTATTCCTATGACGCAGGAGAAGTTAAATCCACTTTCCTTTACCGCCGAAAAATCAAAACAGGATTTTACACAAAAGCTTTCCGCTATGCCGATGCCTGTTTATAAGGCATTATACAATTCTTTTACAGGACTCTCTCCCATCATTGCTCAGGAACTCTGTTTCCGTGCAGGAATAGACGGCGACATGCCGGCAAACGCAATCAACGCAGCCGATATGGAGAGACTTTATGAAAGTTTTCTTTCTATGCTGGATAAAATAACAACCGGTTCTTTTGAGCCGAATATTATTTATGAGAATAAAACGCCGATAGAGTTCTGTGCGCTTCCCTTAACGCTATATGCCGATAAAGAAAGCGTTCGTTTCGATACTGTCAGCGAGGTATTAGAACGCTATTATGAAGAAAAAAATACCCACACCAGAATCCGGCAGAAATCCGCAGACTTGCGCAAAATTGTCCAAACAGCGCTTGAGCGGAATGTCAAAAAATATGATTTACAGATAAAGCAGATACAGGATACCGGGAAACGGGAAAAATACCGCATTTACGGAGAGCTTCTCAACACTTACGGCTATGATGTCACTCCCGGCGCCAAATCTTTAGACGCGCTGAATTACTATACAAACGAGATGATTACCATTCCTTTGGATGAAACGCTCACTCCTTCCGAGAATGCTAAAAAATATTTTGATAAATACGGTAAACTGAAAAGAACCTATGAGGCGCTTTCCGAATTGACTGTAGAAGTCAAACAGGAGATAACACATTTAGAGTCCATTGCCGCAGCTTTGGATATTGCATTACAGGAAGAGGACCTTGTCCAGATTAAGGAAGAACTGATTGAAAGCGGCTATATCCGCAGAAAAGGCGGCGGCAAAAAAGTAAAAGTAACAAGCAAGCCGTTCCATTACATCAGTTCAGACGGTTTTCACATTTATATCGGCAAAAATAATTTCCAGAATGATGAACTTACATTCAAATTCGCAACCGGTAACGACTGGTGGTTCCATGCCAAGGGCATGCCCGGCTCCCATGTCATTGTTAAATCAGAAGGAAAAGAACTTCCGGACAGCACTTTTGAAGATGCCGCCAGACTTGCCGCTTATTATTCCAAAGGACGGGAACAGGAAAAAGTAGAAATTGATTATCTCCAGAAAAAGAATGTGAAAAAACCAAACGGAGCCAAACCGGGATTTGTTGTCTACTATACCAACTACTCCATGGCAATTGATTCCGACATCTCAAATTTAGAGCAGCTTCCTTAATCTTCTAATAGAAGATAAAAAAATCCTCTGTCAGCACATTTAACAATTTATTAAATGTTAACAGAGGATTTAATTTTTAGATTGTCTTTTCTGTGAATAAGGACTTCACATGGTCAATTTCCTCCTGTGTCGCTTTTGCCGCCGGCACATAATAGGATTTTTCCCTTGCTATCTGATACAACTCTTCCTGTGACTGTTCACAGGCATTTCTGAACTGCTTCAACGTCATCTTCAATTCTTTATTCTCTGTCTGCGGAATCATTTCGCCAAAACGCATCAATTCTCCATTGATTCCTGTCAACGTATCTGCTACCATTGTTTTTTCCTGCATCTGCATTTTACATAACCTCCTTATCTTAAAAACTCCATTAACTGCTGCTTGTTCTGCATTGCGGATTTTGCTCCTTTTTCAAAGAACTGCTTCACTTCGGAATCTGTTGCACATTCCGCATATTCTTTCATTTTGCAATGCGTCACATCATAGCCGCCCATAAGATGACGGAGATTCTGTAATTCAAGTTCTGATAAATTTGCCACTTTCGATTACCTCCTGCTTTCAAAATTTATTGCAGTCTTAGTATTTGAAATTGGCAAATAAATTATTCGTGTTATTTTAATAAGTGCATTTTCTTTGCAATTGCCACAAGCATATAACCTTTCGGGAAAGCTTTCAATTCGGATTCATTTACTACTCCGAGTTTTATAATAAGAATGAAATAGACCGCAGCAGCAATTGCAATTGCCGGAAGGAGCGCAATCCTGCTGATTGGTACAAAATAATAAATACCGTGATAAATCCCGAATGCCGCCGCTCCCATCCAAACAGCTGCAATCCCCGGTTTTACATACGTCTTCATAGCGTCTTCACGATAATTCAAATAGCGTTTTACCGCAGCATGATTCAAAATGCACATAATCAAAGAATATACAATATTGGCTATTGCAAGCGTATAAAGGTCTAAATCCGTATAAAACAGCAGAGCAACCAGCAAACCAACCTGCGCTGCCAGTGCAACAACTGCATGGATAACCGGAATATTGACTTTCCCGATACCCTGTAAAACCGCGTTTGTCAACGTGGAAAGTCCATAGAGAATAACGGTAATAGCAAGCACCCGTACGAGTTCCGATGCCGTATCAAGCGCCTCTTTCTGCGGATAAATAAACTGCACAATGGGTTTGGAAAGAACAAATAAGCCTACCGCCGATGGTATCGCAATTAACATCGTCATCCGTATTGCCTGGCTTACTTTATGCCTTGTCTCATTCTCCTTGTGCGTAGAAAAAGTAGCTGAAATACCGGGGATGGATGCCGAAGACATTGCAGATGATATCGCAACGGGAATATTAATAATCGTAATCGCCTGTGTCGCAAAAATACCGTATTGAATAGCAATCAGCGCTTCATCCAGTCCCTCTATATCTTTCATGACACTCTGATAGATCTTCATATTAACGACCGTAGAACAATTATAAATAAATGTACTTAATATAAATGGCGTAACAGTTGTTACTATAACTTTAAAAATATCTCCATAACTTTCCTGATGCGGTGTATGGTCTCTTTCGACTCTCCTTCTAATCACATCTTTGTTCAGCCTGTACATACCAAACATAAACAAAAGCGCTATCAAGACACCTGCACCCGTACCCAAAGCGCTGCCGGATGCTCCGTAAATGGCTCTTGTCGTATCTCCTTCATCCGCAACAAGCCCTATCAGCAGGTAAGCTGCAAGCATACTGACGCCGGCGTTTAAAATCTGCTCTAAGATTTGGGAAATAGAGGTGTGCATCATCGTTCCGTGTGCCTGAAAATATCCCCGCAGCACACCGAGCAGACCGGAAAAGAAAATAGTCGGCGCAAAAACACGCAGTACCGGAATGGCATTCTCTACATCTACCAGAAACGATGCGCCAAAGAAGGCAAGTAAAAACGCAGCCGCACCTACTATAACAACGTAAATCAGAGCGCACTGAAATACCCTCTGGGCATTTCGATATTCCTTATAAGCCAATCGCTGCGCAATGACTTTAGAAATGGCAGAGGGTATACTATACGAGGAAACCAATAAAATAATGGTATAAATATTGTAGGCGCTGCTATAATATCCGTTTCCTTCTAAACCGATGATACTGGTTAATGGACTTCTGTATAACAGACCAATGATTCTGACAATAATGCCGGCTGCCGCAAGAATGCCGGCCTGAAGCACAAAACTATCTTTCTTCTTTTGTTGTGCCATCTGTTTCCATCCTTTAACACTGTTAGCCTATCAGCCAGTCATACATTTCCTGATACTTCTTCGCGGATACATGCCATGAGAAATCTGCTGCCATAGCACGATCCACAATCTTATTCCATTCTCTCTTCTTATCATAGTAGATGCGTTCTGCATAACGAATGGTAGTTAACATTTCATGTGCATTATAATTCTTAAAGCTGAAACCGGTTCCGATACTTTCATATTCGTTATACGGCTCTACCGTGTCTTTCAATCCGCCTGTTTCCCGCACAATCGGCACTGTACCATAACGCAGGGACATTAACTGGCTTAAACCGCACGGCTCAAATAATGACGGCATCAGGAATGCATCGCTTGCTGCATAAATCTTATGGGAAAGTGCATCTGAATAATAAATATTCGCTGAAACTTTTCCGTGATACTTCCAATCAAAGTGACGGAACATATTTTCATATTGCTCCTCGCCGGTTCCAAGCACCACAATCTGAACATTATCCTGACAGAGCTCATCCATCACATAGGCAATGAGGTCAAAACCTTTCTGCCCGGTCAGTCTGGAAACTACACCAATCATCATGGTTTTGTCATCCTGTGTCAGTCCCAGCTCCGCCTGTAATGCACGTTTATTTTTAATCTTTTCTTTACGGAAATTCATCGCATTATACGCAAAAGGAATATTCTTATCGGTCTCGGGATTGAAATCTTCATAATCAATACCGTTTACAATACCGCGCAAGTCATTGGCTCTTGCACATAAAAGACCGTTCAGACCTTCTCCGTAAAATGCAGTTTTAATCTCTTCCGCATAAGTATCGCTGACCGTTGTAATCGCATCCGCATAAACCAGACCGCCCTTTAACAGGTTGGCATCCTTATATGCTTCCAGCTTATCAGCCGTAAAGAAATAATCCGGCAGTCCGGTAATCTCTTTTACCCCTTTTACATTCCATTTTCCCTGGAATTTCAAGTTATGTATCGTCATAACAGTCTTAATGCCGCGGTAAAATTCACTTCCCTGGAACCTCTCTTTTAAGTAAACCGGAATCAGTCCAGTCTGCCAGTCGTGGCAGTGAATCAAATCCGGTCTGAAATCGATTACCGGTAAAATGGACAACGCCGCTTTACAGAAGTACGCATATTTTTCAATTTCAAATAATGCGTTATCGCTGTATGGTTTAAATCCGTTAAAAAAGGCCTCATTATCAACAAAGTAATATTTTACCCCATCTACTTCCGCTTCCAAAATACCCACGTATTCATTCTTCCAATGAAAGTCCATATAGAAATGAGTTCTATATTGCAGTAAATCTTTCATCTTCTGTGTCATACAGGTATATTTGGGAAGAATAACCCTTACATCAAAATATTCCTTATCAAGACATTTGGGCAGGGAACCGACAACATCCGCCAAACCGCCTGTTTTGATAAAAGGTACCCCCTCTGATGCAACAAATAAAATCTTCTTCATGAAATAACCCTCCAATTTCAGAAATAACTTCCAAAGAAGCTGCTTCTGTTATTATACCTCATTTTGTCCGGTAATAAAAGGATTAATTTCTATTAATTACTAAACGCGGTATTGCAGACGTATTTTATCCGCAATCAGCGCAATAAACTCCGAATTGGTCGGTTTTCCTTTTCCTGTATTAATCGTATATCCGAACAGGGCGTCCAGCGTTTCCATCTTTCCTCTCGACCACGCTACCTCAATCGCATGTCTGATGGCGCGCTCCACCCTGCTTGGCGTCGTCTGGTATTTCCCTGCTATGGTGGGATACAGGATTTTCGTAATGGAACCAAGCATTTCCACATCTTCTACAGACATCATAATTGCTTCGCGCAGATACTGATAGCCTTTGATATGTGCAGGAACTCCGATTTCATGTATCATATTTGTAACATCTTTCTCCAAATCATGTTCCTTTTCACCCTTTACCATCTCACTCATTTCTGTCAGAACGCTTTCCTGTCTGCCGGAGGGTACTGTTATCATAATCTGAAATTCTTTATCCCCGCTCATCAAATTATTCAAAATCTGATATACCTTTTCATTATCTCTTGTTACGGTTAAATTTAGTTGTTCCATAAGCTCCTCCATTCTTGCTCAACCTGTGCGTTACACATATTATAAACAATGTTATGGCGCTATGGAACATTTAGTCATCGCCTTTGCATTTTAAAAATCATCTTCACAGTAATACTTAAAATACATCTCTTTCAGCGTCCTGTAAGCGCCTCTCGGCAAATAGATTTTCTTACCGGTATTCAGGCAAATATCCTGTGCACTCATACTGTCGATACAATCCATATTAACAATAAAGGCAGCTCCAATCCTCACAAACTCCGGATATTCTGAAAGCAGTTCATAAAGCTCTGTCATAGTCATACGCAGCACAATCTCCCCGCTGTTCACAAGATGCAGGCACTGCTTTTTCCCCTGAGCCTCACAGTAGACAATATCACTTACCTGCACCTTTGCAAGCCTTCCGTCTATTCTGAGCAAAATGTATTTTTTTCGTTCCGCATCTGCAAACTCCAATAATCTGTCCAGCGCATCAGACATTTTCTTTTCCGTGACCGGTTTTAACAAATATTGCGAAGCGTCTACGTCAAAAGCTTCCAACGCATATTCTCTGGATGTGGTAAGGAAAACCAGATTCGCCCTGCTTCCCATATCACGAAGTTCTTTCGCAGCCTCCATTCCCAGAGAATCCTGTTGTCCCTTATGACCCGGCATGAAAATGTCCAAAAAGATTAAATTCGGCGTATAATTTTTTTCCCTGATCATATAGAGCAATTCATCCGCACTCTCAAAGCATTCAATCGTAAAATTTATTTCCGGATGTTTTTTTTCATAGTCATTCAATATTTTTTCTGTTTTATCAAGTTCTGCTTTTTCGTCGTCACAAAGCGCTATCAGATAAGTCATTTTTCCTCCGTTCCGAGGTTTCATCCCCTGGTTTCAGGTTCTATATTCATGAGCAGCCTGAACACAAACACACCATTATCATTTTTAAAATCATAATATCCGCCATACTTTTCTGCTGTTCTGATAATACTTGAAACTCCAACGCCGCCCGTAAACTCTGTTTTGGGTTTTCCGTTCTTTAATTCAGTTTCCATTCTACAGGTATTGCTGCAGGAGATAATCAGTTTATTCTTCTTTTTTTTAAGAGTTAAGTGAATAAAACATTCCCGTTCATCCGGGTACTTATTTACTTCCATACAGGCATAAATCGCATTTTCATAAGCATTGGCAAGGATTGCTACAAGATCAATACTCGGTATCATCAAATTTCTGCCCAGTTCAACATCAAGCGTAACATCAATCCCCTCATGCTTAGCCTTTTCGGTATAAGCCGACAGAATATTATTGACCGCAGTATTTGCACATATCATTTCCGGTACACTCTGGTCTGTTTCCTGATCGTACTCTTTCAAATACTGCAGCAGCTCTTCGTTTTGTCCTCTGCGCACATACTCCGCCATAACTGCGTTGTGATGCCTTATATCATGCCTGAGCCGCCTGCTTGATTCCACAGACTCTTCCAGAATCTCCAACTGACGCTCCAAAAGCCTGTAATTCATCTGTACCAGTTGGCTTTCTCTCTCATATTCCCGCT
>CAZKOR010000067.1:0-17066 GCA_964554405.1 uncultured Bacteroides sp.
TGATTACGGACATTAAAGTGGAAGATTTGGATATGAATAAAATCAGTGAACTTCCGGGCATTGTTATCTATATTGCGGGAGCTGGGGATACGCTCTGGGATATCGGTAAAAAATATTATGTGCCGATTGCGCAGTTAAAGGAAGTGAACGAACTGGTTTCGGAGGAGATAAAAGCCGGAGATAAAATTCTGGTTGTAAAAGGGGTTTCATAGAATTCCCCTAGTTGGCAGACACTGATTAAATATAAAAAATATGTTGACCCAGTGTATGCTTTCTGGTAAAATTATTGAAAACTTATGAGGGAGTAGAAAGCACGAGAGTGTAACAAGTCAACATACTGATTCTTTGAATCTGGCTTGTTTTAAATTTCGAGACTCATGTGTAACTGTGAAGCTATGCATGGAGTCTGTATATTGGATTTTGTTTACCAGGTATAGTTAACAGCTATATCTGGTTTTTTATTATTCGATATTGGAGGAACAAAAGATGAACATCACTATTATTTTTCTAATGAACAGCTTGCTTCTGGGAGTAGGTCTTGCTATGGATGCATTTTCGGTATCGCTTGCCAATGGACTTAATGAGCCGCAGATGAAAAAAAGCAGAATGAGTTTGATTGCGGGAGTGTTCGCAGTATTTCAGGCTGCAATGCCAATGATTGGATGGATATGCGTACATACTGTCATACAGTATTTTGCAAGGTTTGAAAAATTGATACCATGGATTGCATTAATTCTTCTTTGTTATATTGGTGGGAAGATGTTATTGGAGGGAATCAAAGGAGAGGATCAAAAAGATAAGAACGATAAACTGGGAATAGGTGCGCTTTTTATTCAGGGAGTAGCGACATCAATAGATGCTTTATCTGTTGGATTTACAATTGCTGAGTATAATATTGGGATGGCTCTGTTATGCGCACTTATTATAGCTGCAGTCACATTTATTATATGTGCTGCAGGTCTGGCTATTGGTAAGAAATTTGGCACAAAATTTGCAGGAAAAGCAAGTATCTTGGGTGGAGTTATTCTCATAGGAATCGGTATAGAGATTTTTATTACAGGTTTATTCTAGGGAAGAATATGAATAATCTTTACACTTTTCACATAATCCTATATAATTAAATTGTATCAATCTATACAAGCCACAATATAGAAAGCGGATGAAAACAGAGAACTTGATTATCAAATCAAAGTTGCAAAAGTTATGTTGCAAAATTTTGGTATTGATTTTTCAGAACTGGAATTTTAATATTCCGTGACTAAATAACAACAATAACTAAAGTGTAAAGCCTGTTAGATTACCAAAGACTTTACACTTTTTATTAACATAAGGATGTCTCGCAGAGCGAGGCATTCGTTGTTTGTTTTTTATGCTAATGCGTTCGTTTATGATTTTACATTTAGGAAAAACTGTGGTATGATATATCAGAAAATTTACTTCGTAAGATTTACTATGTAAAAATTTACTTCGTAAATTATTCGAAAGGGGAACGGTATGAAACGAAAGGGACATAATCATAAGGAATCTTTTTCCATACTCCTGATTTCCAATACGGGACAGCAGAGCAAGCAATTTCATATTTCACGTTTTGCGACCAGGATGCTTATCATTTTATTGCTTCTGATTTGTGTTGCCATCGGCGGAGCGGTGTGGATATTCTGCCAAAACCCGTTTGAGGGTGTTGTACAGAATAATAATCTGCGCACACAGATGGATGCACAGGCGCAGACGATTCAGCAGTTGGAGACAGAAAAAGAGACCTTAGCCCAGGAACTGGCTGCATTACAACAGGAAAATGAGAATTTACTTCAGGCAATGGATACCTCGAATGAAGAAGCGGAGACAGAAGCAGATGAATCGGCGGACCCGGATGCAGGTATTCCGCGCCGTTATCCGACGTCAGGAACAAGCGGAAGATTGTCATCTTATTCCGAAGAAGAGCCATATCTTGCTATCAGTACACATACGGATGGCAACATTGTTGCTACCGGCAAGGGCACTGTAATTTTAGTTTCATCGGATGATACTTATCCTGTGATTGTGGAAGTGGAGCATGATAAAGGATATCATACACGTTATATGTGCCGTCAGACGGCAGATGTACAGGCAACAAAAGGCGCACAGGTGGAAGCAGGAGATACATTATTTACCATAACGGTAGATGAATCCCAGTTGGATTATCAAATTCTTTTTGATGGAGAACCGATTGACCCGCTTACAGTGATTGAAGCACAAGGATAAAAGGAGGATTATATTATGATGGGTAAGAACAAAAATACCGGAGCAGATGCAAGAGCAAAGGTTGGCACATTGATTGGAAAGGGCGCTGTTTTTGACGGTAATCTGACAGCACCGGAGACTGTCCGAATAGACGGAACGCTGAACGGAAATTGTAACTGCAAAGAACTTTTGATCGTCGGTGTTGACGGAAAAATCAACGGTGATATTATTTCACAAAACGTTATTATTTCCGGAAGGGTAGACGGCGATATTGAAGCAAAAGGAAAGCTGGAGTTACTTTCTACCGGAAAACTGGTCGGCAATATTACGGCAAGGTCTCTTGTCGTTGACGAGGATGCAAGCTTTGACGGAAGATGTACTATGACAACAAAGAACGCAGATGCAAAATCCGGAAAAGACAATGGCAGTCAAAATCAAACTGCTGTTTCAGGTAATGCATCTGCGGAATCTGAAAAAACCAAATAGGTTTTAGAACATAATCAGACTGGTTTGACTTCCATCCGGTCGGCAGCAGGAACGATAACAGTATCATTTCCCTCTGTCCGGGTGGAGGCGCCTGATACGGCAACACCGGTCATATTCATCAAACGGATAGTATACGGTTTAGCGGAAGATGCCTGAATCGTAATCTCTCCGTTTCTTTTTATGGCGGAAATCGTAAGTTCTGCATCGCCCTTCATGTTATAAACAACACTCGAAGTCTCTTCGCCCTCAGTCAGCGCATAGATTCTGACTTCCACACCATCGGCATAATCATAATCCGGTCTGTCATCTTTGGAACCGATGGCAATCATGCTGTTTTCTTTTACCATCAGAGGCAGATGCAGATAGTCATATTCTTTTTCTATCCATGTGCCGCCCTCCATCACTTCTCCGGTAAGGAAATCTGTCCAAGTGCCTTTCGGCAGATAGAAGATACCTTTGTTTTCATCATTGAATATCGGAGCAACTAACAGATTATCGCCCAGCATATACTGCTTATCGAGATAGTGGCAGTTTCTGTCCTGTGTAAAATCCAGTACCATGCTGCGCATGGTCGGAACGCCGGATTTGGATGTATCAATTGCCGTTTTGTATAAGTATGGCATAAGTGCAGCTTTTAATTTTGTGAAGCTTCTGACAACGTCTACGGCTTCCTCATCATAAAGCCACGGAACACGATAGGACTGGCTTCCGTGCAGACGGCTGTGGGAGGAAAGAAGACCGAACGCTACCCAGCGTTTGTATACATCCGCAGTAGAGGTATGCTCAAAACCGCCGATGTCATGCGCCCAGAAACCGAATCCGGACATTAACAGGGATAAACCGCCGCGGAGACTCTCTTCCATGGATTCATAGTCAGACCAGCAGTCGCCGCCCCAGTGTACAGGGAATTTCTGACCGCCGACGGTTGCGGAGCGGGCGAATAAAACAGCCTCTCCTTTGCCGCGTTTTTTCTCCAACAGCTCATAGACAATTTTGTTATATAAGTATGTATAATAGTTGTGCATTTTCTTCGGGTCGGAGCCATCCGCATAAACGCAGTTGACGGGAATCCTTTCACCGAAATCTGTCTTGAAGCAGTCCACGCCCATATCGAGTAAAACTTCCAGTTTATCCTGATACCATTTGCATGCTTCGGGATTGGTAAAATCGACTAACGCCATGCCCGGCTGCCACATATCCCACTGCCACACATCACCGTTTGTACGCTTCAGGAAATAGCCTTTCTCCATACCCTCTGCAAACATGGCGGATTCCTGACCGATATAGGGATTAATCCACACACAGATATTCAGTCCTTTGTCTTTAATCCGCTTCAGCAGTCCTGCTGGGTCGGGGAATACTTCATCATCCCATAGGAAATTGCTCCAGTGGAATGCTTTCATCCAGAAACAGTCAAAGTGAAAGGTACGAAGCGGAATCCCGCGATCTAACATGCCGTCGATAAAGCTCATGACAGTTGCTTCGTCATAATTGGTTGTAAAGGATGTGGAAAGCCACAGACCGAACGTCCAGGGAGCCGGCAGAGAGGGCTTTCCTGACAGGTCGGTATATCTTGTCAATACTTCCTTCATGGACGGACCGTTGAAGAAGAAATAATCCAGGCTGCCGCCCTCCACACAGAAAGCGGTTCTGGTCACATTTTCCGTCGCAAATTCAAAAGAAACTTTTTCCGGATGGTTGACTAAAACGCCGTATCCTTTATTGGAAAGGAAAAACGGAATGTTTTTATATGCCTGTTCCGTGTTTGTGCCGCCGTCTTCATTATAGATTTCTACAGATTGTCCGTTCTTAACAAAAGGCGTAAAGCGTTCTCCGGTACCATAGAGCAATTCACCGACGCCGATGCTTAACTGCTGGCGCATATAGGTATCCTGTAAATCGCCGTCTAAGTCGTAGCAGTCGCCTGTCCAGTTCGTTTTTATCATAGCGAGGTCTTTGGCGGTACTCTGGGTAATCACCTTTCCGTCTCTGCAATAGCGCATATACCATGTCTTTTTGCCGATTTCCAGAGAGAGGGAGCCGCTTGTAATCACAAGAGTGTCATCATCGTCTTTCACCTGTAAGGTTTGAGGTGTATCCAACTTTAAATCGAATGCGGGCGTGACAGGGCGTCTGCCCATATAATGGTCAGTCTGTACACGGATGACATCCGGCATCGGTGAAGTAATGCGGATAGTCAGATTAGCGCCGCCAAGTGTATCGCCGCGCTCGGTTATCCTATGGGTAGGTGCGCAGATGGATACCTCCTTGTCCGTGATTTTCGTGTAGTAGACTTGCGTGGGAGCGAAGCATCCTACGCCCTCTTTGAACAACCAGCAGCCATTGCTGAATTTCATAGTAGCCTCCGTTCCGGAAACACCGCTGAAAATTGCAGTATCTCCTCTATCATTTTTTGTCATTTTATAATATTATAAGACTAAAATATGGGAAAGGATAGTCTGTTTTTGAAAATGAAGAAAGAAAACTATGTGTATCGCAATCTGCCGATACCGGGCGGCGGATATGTAACGGGATTTATTTTTCACCGGAAAAGGAGAGGGGTATTTTACACTAGAACGGATATCGGCGGGTCATATCGTTTTGATGATGAGAAAAAGCGATGGAAAAGTCTTATTGAACATGTCACGATGGAGGATATCAGCGAGACATTTCCGATTGCGCTTGCGTTAGATGATGCGCATCCGGAAAGACTTTATATCGCATGCGGCGTCAATCGTGAGGGCGCGGGCGTCATTGCGGTATCGGAGGACTATGGAGAGCATTTTAGCTATCATAATATTCCGGTACTTGTTCATGGCAATTTAAACGGAAGAGGAACGGGCTATCGCCTGATAGTGGATAAATGCGACAGTGAAAAACTTTATTTTGCAAGCCAGCAAAACGGTCTGTGGGTAAGTACGGACAGGGGTGCGCATTGGGAAAAGAATAAGGCGTTTCCAGACGATTATATGACAATGATAGGAGAAAACAGAGACGGCAGCGTATTATTTGCAGGATGTGCGGGCGTGACGACAAAGCGAAGCGAATCCCTGCGCGGTCATAGTCTCTATGTTTCTTATGACGGCGGTAACAGTTTTGAGAAACTTTTGTCACTGCCGGATGCGCAGGATGGAGAGATAGAGGGCGTACGTCTGGCGGGTCTGGTAGCACAGCGGTATGCATTGGATGAAAAATATTTATACGTTACTTTTTCGGTGATGGGGAAAAATGCGTATGTATTGGAAAACGGATATAGCTGCGACGGCGGCAGCGTCATCGGCGGCAGAGTTGTCCGATATCCCATATTGACGACGGAAGAAAGCGGCTTTCGTTTCGGACAGGGTGAAGAAATAACGCCGTTTAAGTCCGATGCTGCAGGATACGGTTTGGAGTATGGTTTCGGCGGTATTGATACGGCGGCAGCAAAAGACGGACTCCTTATCTGCTCGACACTCTGTAAAGAGAACGGGGACAGCATTTACCGCTCGTTCGATTATGGAGAAAGCTGGGAAGAGATTTTATACGATTTGGAAAAAGGCAGACTGGATTTTCGTACTTCTTATATGAAACCATGTTATAACGGCGGACACTCACTTATCCATTGGCTGAGTGATTTGAAAATCAATCCGTTTGATGAAAATGAAGCGTGGTTTAATACGGGGACGGGTGTTTTCCGCACGATGAACTTAACAGATAAAGAAGTTGTCTTTTGCGATTGGTGTGACGGTCTGGAAGAGACGGTGCATTTAAATATTTACAGTCCGCCGAAAGGCGAAGTTCTGCTAATTGATATTTTAGGCGATTTGGGCGGTTTTGCTTTTCGGAAACCGGACGAAGCGTGTGAAAATTCCTTTGCCGATGCGGATGGGAACCGTTATATAACCTGTATCAACGCTGACTATTCGGATATTCATTCGGACTTTGTGGCAGTGACGCCGAGAGGAAACTGGACTGGAAAGACGAAAGGCGGGTTGATAGTCTCGAAAGACCAGTGCAGAACTTTTAGGAGGCTGCCGATGCCGTTTGGTATTACGGATAAATTGGACGAGGCATTGCACCGGATTGAAACGCCGAATGTTAACAGCGGCTGGGTTGCGGTTTCCCCGGACTGTAAGAGTATTGTCTGGTCGGTGGCAAAAGATATTACGCTGCCGATGGATATGGTAATTTACAGCAATGATGGCGGAGAAAGTTTTTCACAGACGCGGATTTATGATTTGTCGGGCAGCCTGAAAGAACAGGGTGGGATGAAAGTTTTTTCCGATCGTATGGACAGTGATATTTTTTATGGCTTTGGAGAAGATTCGGATTTCTATATCAGTCTCGATGAAGGGCAGACATTTCATCAGAGAGAATTGTCCGCGTCGATACCGTATGTGCGCGGGAACACATTGCAGACGAACTTTCCAAAGGTGAATTTTGCCTTAATCGACTGTGCGAATAAGACAGAAGTGCGTGGAGAATGCGGGAAACAGGGCGTTTTCTATATGGCGTTAGGAGAGCATGGACTATGGAAACTGCACTATGATAAAGAAAAAGATGACATATGCGTCATAAAATTAGGAGAGGACGGTGACATCTTTTACCGGGTTGGACTTGGCATTTTACGGGAAAACGGAAATTATAGCGAAGAGGACAAAGCAATTTATACGGCAGCGGTCATTAACGGTTCGTACGGATTTTACCGCTCCGTAGACGATGGGGAAAGTTTTGTCAGGTTAAATACGGACAGCCAGATGTACGGAGAGATTAACAGTATCGAGGGAGACAGCAGGGTGTTCGGAAGGTTTTATCTTGCAACGGGAAGCCGCGGGGTGTTGTACGGAGAGCGGGCGTAGCAGCAGGTTCATTGTTGCAAACGACCGTTGTACAATATTGACAAATCACCGCAGGGCACGCTTGCGCTACATTGTCGCTCATAGCGGCACATAAGCTGCCAAAGAACGGCAGCCAAGTGCCGATGGCGACAGAGTACCCTGCTCATGAATTGTCAATATTGTATAACTGGTGCGTTGAAAGAATAAGCCTTGCCATTAGTAAAATGTCCCTCTCAATCTAAAATCCCTGCTATTTCACAGCCTAAATTGTACAGCATTGGCAAAACATAAGCAGGGACTTGGGAGCCGTCGGTACTTAGCTGACGTTTTTTGGCAGCTTATGTACCGTTACGAGCGACAATGTAGCGAAAGCGGCCCTGCGGTGATTTGTCAATGCTGTACAACTTAAGATTGAAATAACAAGCTTTGTATTGAATAAAAAAAGAAATGGAGGACAAGGAATGTATCTGGAAAGAGAAAACGACAAACTAATAATCAGAGAGGGCATTTCACAAGTATGGATTGAACCCTGGGGAGAAAATTCCCTGCGGGTGCGGATGAGCGCTGAAGCGCGGATGGACGAGCACGACTGGGCGCTGACGGAGAAAGTGGAACATACGAATGTGACGATAACGATGGAGGAAATAGACGTTACGGATCCATGGTATCAGTCGGAAGAGTACAGCAAATACCATCAGAAAGGGACGCAGGCAACACTTACAAACGGAAAGATTACGGCAAAAGTTTCCCACGAGGGATGGATTAGTTTTTACAATCAAAAGGGAGAACTGCTGACAGAGGAATACTGGCGCAATAGAAACCGGATTAACCGTTACTGTGCGCCGCTTCGTATTGACGGCAGGGAGTTAAAGCCGATTCAGGGAACGACGGACTTTAAATTGACAGTGCGTTTTGAGGCGTTCGATGACGAAAAAATATTCGGTATGGGACAGTATCAGGAAAAGAACCTGAATAAAAAAGGCGCAGTTTTGGAGTTGGCGCACAGGAACAGTCAGGCGAGCGTTCCGTTTATGGTATCAAGCAGAGGGTACGGCTTTTTGTGGAACAATCCGGCAATCGGAACGGCGGTTTTCGGCACGAATAAAACGGAGTGGACGGCACAGAGTACCAAGAAACTTGATTATTTTATAACGGCAGGAGACAGCCCGGCGGAAATAGAAGAACAGTATGTAAAAGCAGTGGGCAGAACGCCGATGATGCCGGAATATGGCCTTGGATATTGGCAGTGCAAGCTGCGTTACCGGAATCAGGAAGAAATTTTGGCGGTTGCAAGGGAGCATAAAAAGAGAGGATTGCCGATGGATGCTATTGTAGTCGATTTCTTCCATTGGACAAGACAGGGCGATTTCAAATTTGAGCCGCGTGACTGGCCGGAGCCGGAAGCGATGGTAAAAGAATTAAAAGAGATGGGTATTGAGACAGTTGTTTCCGTATGGCCGACTATCGATGAGCAGAGTGAAAACTTCGGTGAAATGGCAGGGAAGGGCTATCTGGTTATGACCGACAGAGGAAATGCCAATCATATGACATGGATGGGAAATACGATATTTTTTGATGCAACCAATCCCGGCGCGCAGGAATTTATATGGGAGCGGTGCAGAGAAAATTATTATAAAAAGGGTATCCGCTGTTTCTGGTTGGATGAAGCGGAACCGGAGTACGGACCTTATGATTTTGATAATTACCGTTATTACGAGGGACCTGCTCTGCAGTGTACGAATTACTATCCGGTAGGATATGCGAAAGGTTTCTATGAGGGACTGAGAAAAGAGGGAGAGACGGATATCATGAGCCTTGTGCGCTGTGCATGGGCAGGCAGTCAGAAATATGGCGTGCTGACGTGGTCGGGTGATATTTATTCCTCGTTCCGTTCCATGCGGGAACAGTTACAGGCAGGACTCAATATGGGAATGGCGGGTATTCCTTGGTGGACGTCCGATATCGGCGGATTTGTGGGCGGAAACATTCAGGACAAACATTTTCAGGAACTGCTTGTACGCTGGTTTGCGTGGGGTGCATTTTGCCCTGTGTTCCGTATGCACGGCGAGCGTTCTCCATGGTATGAAAGGGAGCAGGAATATATTAACGGCGTAAGACAGCTTACCAGCGGACAGGATAATGAAGTATGGAGTTTTGGTGAAGATAATTATGAAATCCTGAAAAAATATTTATTTATTCGTGAAAAACTTCGTCCTTATATCAGGGAGTGTATGAAAGCGGCAAGTGAAAAAGGCGCTCCGGTTATGCGTCCGCTCTTCTTTGATTTCCCGGAAGATGAAAAATGTTGGGAAGTTGAAGACACTTATATGTTCGGACCGGATATCTTAGTTGCCCCTGTCATGGAAGAAGGCGCAAGAGAAAGAACACTCTATCTGCCTGCGGGATGTCAGTGGACAGACGCCAATACGAAAAAAGTATACGAAGGCGGAGCGCAGATTACGGTTCCGGCGCCTTTGGATATTATTCCGGTCATGATAAGAGAGGGCAGGGATTATCCGATTTATGATTAAAATATCCGCAGACGAATAGGAGGGTTTTGCAGATGGAAGTGAAGAAAAACACACCGTTCTGGGATGCATCGCTTCCCATAGAGAAACGTTTGGACTGGCTGCTGTCCGAGATGAATATGGATGAAAAACTGCGCTGCCTTGCTTCGAGTGTGCCGGACTTGGAACGTCTGGGCATTCCTGCCATGTCGGTGGGAGGAGAAGCAGCGCATGGAGTGGAAGCTAGAAACGACCAGAATAAATTAGGAGAAGCGGAGATTACGACCTCCTTTCCACAGCCTATCGGTATGAGCGCCACATGGGATACCGAACTGATAAAACAGGCAGGGGCAGTGACGGGAACGGAGGCGAGGGTGATTTATCACCGTCATCCCGACAGGGGACTGAGCCGTTGGGCGCCTACGATAGATTTGGAGCGTGACCCGCGCTGGGGCAGAACGGAAGAAGGCTATGGAGAAGACCCGGTGTTAGTTGGGGAAATGTCCTCCGCCTATATCAAGGGTATGCAGGGAGAGCACCCCTATTATCTGCGCATAGCGGCAACCCTGAAACACTTTTATGCCAATAATACGGAAGAAGGAAGAGGATGGAAGAGTTCCAGTATAGACCCCCGCAATAAATATGAACTGTATCTGGAGCCTTTCCGTAGAGCGATTGTAAACGGCGGCGCCGCGGCTGTCATGACAGCATACAATAAAATTAACGGTATTCCCGGTATGCTGAATCCGGAGGTAAAGGATATTTTGAAAAACCAATACGGATTACAGCATGCGGTTTGTGACGGCGGCGCCATGGAACTGACAGCGAGCTTCCATCACTATTATGGACTGAATGCCGAGACATTGGCGGCTGCATTAAAAGCCGGTGTGGATGCGATGTCGGATGACCCTGCGGCAGTGGAGCAGGCTGCGAGAGAGGCTTATGAACTCCACTTGATTACGGAGGAAGAGATAGACTGCGCACTGCGGAATATGTTTCGGACTAAGCTGCGTTTAGGCATCTATGATGCCGACCCGGCAAATCCCTATGATAGTGTAACGGAAGAAGATATCAACAGTGAAGCAAACCGTGAGGTATGCCGTCAGGTATCGAGAGAAGCAGTGGTGCTTTTAAAGAATGCGGGCAGGATGCTTCCTCTGGATAAAGAGACATCTGCTGATTCCCTTGCGTTGATTGGACCGCTGGGAGATGTGTGGCATCAGGACTGGTACGGGGGAAAAGCGCCGTACCGGACGACACTTCGTCAGGGAATTGAGAAGATAGCAGGAGAGAGGGTTGCTTTTGCGGATGGTTATGACAGGATTCTGTTCCGATGCGGGGACAAAGGGATTGCCGCAGGTCCGGATGGCGCGCTGTGTCTTTCTAAGGAACCGGATGTTTTTACCAGACAGGACTGGGGAGAGGGAAGTATGGTCTTTCAATGCGTCCGCACAGGGAAGTATATGAATACCAGATTTTATCCGGAAAAGTCCGCGGCCGAAGACATCGGCAGAATTGCCGCAGACAAAGAGGATACGTTCGATTGGTTTACCATGGAAATTTTTCATATGGACGGGCAGGCGGACGGAACTGTCATCCTGACGAATCGTTTCGGCTCCCCCATATTGGCGGGAGAGGACGGCAGCCTGTGGTCGATGAAAGGCGGAGAAGAGAAAACTGCTCTATCGGAAGTACATTTTACGATAGAAGTAGTGGAGTCGGGTATAGAGCAGGCTGTTAAACTGGCAAAAGAAAAAAAGACAGTAATTCTTGCATTTGGCTGTAATCCTATGGTAAATGCCAAAGAAGAGTATGACCGTCACACGATTGCGCTTCCGCCGGAACAGGAAAAGCTGCTTAATGAGGTATATAAAGCAAATCCTGATGTGGTGCTGGCGCTATTTTCCAACTATCCTTATGCTATTAACACAGCACAGGAAAAACTTCCTGCCATTTTGTGGAGCGCAACGGGAAGTCAGGATATGGGCGAAGCAATGGCGGAAACGATTTTCGGGATGAATGCGCCTGCGGGACGTCTGAATATGACATGGTATCAGAGCGATGAGCAGCTTCGGGATATCGATGATTATGATATCATAAAAGGAAAACGCACCTACCGTTATTTTGATGGGGAAGCGCTCTATCCGTTTGGATATGGGCTGACCTATTCCGATTTTACCTATTCCGATCTGACGGTAGAATTGGTGGATAAGGTAACGCTGAAAGTGTCCTTTTTGTTAAAGAATACAGGCGGCAGAGTAAGCGACGAGGTAGTACAGATATATGGTACGGCTCCCGCTTCCCGTGTAAAAAAACCCGTGAAGCAGCTTCTTGGATTTCGAAGACTAAAGAATGTACAGCCGGGTGAATGCAGAAAAGTAGAAATTACGATACCGATAGAAGAATTTCGTTTCTATGATGTCATCAGCCGTTCGCTGATGGTGGAACAGGGATGCTATACGATTTTGGTGGGAGGTTCCAGCATAAACTGTCCGCTCTCGGTACAGATTACAATACCGGGCAGGCAGACGGGACTGCGGGATATGAAGAAGAGAACGTCGGCAGACCATTATGACGATTATGAAAATATCATTTTGGAAGAAGGCCGGTTCGGATTCCCGGCAGCAGTGTTGTCAGACCCTGAGAAAGAGGGCGTTCTGTGCTATCGTGACTGCATCATAGAGCCGGATGTATCGGCAGCATATCTTCATCTGATAAGCGAAAAAGGCGGAAAAGTAGAACTTATGATAGACGGGAAAACTGTCGGAAGCTGGCAGGGAGAGACAAGAACATATACGCAGAAACCGCATCCTGTCATGGGTCCCTTGATGAAAAAAGCAGCCGAAGAGAGGATTGCATCATGGAAACCGGTATTTACGGATGTCAAGGTGGAACTGGCATATGATAAAGAAACAGCAAAGACGGAGTCCGCCGAACTTACGATACGCATTCAGGGGGATATCAGGCTGTGCTATTTTTGGTTAAGTTAAGAGAGAACTATATATAAAAAATACCGTAATTTATATAAAATAATTACGGTATTTTTGTTTTTACGATTACTATATAATGAAGATAGCATTTTTGGCACAATCTCCGGTCAGGAAAATGCAGACTTGTTTAAACAGGAGGGTGATGAATGAACACCAAGGGGAATAAACAGAAAAAAATCAAGCAGAAATTCAGTTGGCAGCTGATGTATAAACAAAGATATCTGCTGTTAATGTCGGTTCCGTTCGTGATTTGGCTGATTGTTTTTAAGTACATACCGTTATGGGGCTGGACAATGGCATTCCAGGATGTCAAACCGGCGACATTTGCACTTCCTTTTTTCGAGAGGGAGTTTGTCGGGTTTGATAATTTTACAAAAGCTTTTTCGGATCGTATCTTCGGACAGACGATGATTAATACAATTGCTCTCAGTATACTGGGTATTGCACTTGGAACGGTTTCGGCGATTGTATTTGCCCTGATGCTGAACGAACTTCGTTATGTCAAATTTAAAAAGATAACGCAGACCATTTCTTATCTTCCGCACTTTGTATCATGGGTTGTTATTGCAAGTATTGCGAAGATGGTATTCAATGACGGCGGAATGATAGATACGATGACGGGAAAGAGTTTGAAATTGATGTCAACTAATTCTGCACTCTTCTGGGTTGTCATTTGTATTATCAATGTTTGGAAAGAAGTCGGCTGGGATGCTATCGTGTATCTTTCCGCAATGGCAGGAATCGACCAGGGACTTTACGAAGCCGCTAAAGTAGACGGGGCGAACAGATTACAGAGAATTTGGCATATTACACTGCCGGGAATTAAACCTACTGTTGTTGTATTGCTGATTATGAGCGTCGGAAGCGCGCTGAATGTCGGTATGGAACGCCAGATGCTGTTAAGCAATGCAATCGTTCAGGATCATGCAATGGTACTTTCCTGGTTTGCTTATTTAAGAGGTATCGGTAATAATAATTACGGTGTTGGTACGGCTATCGGTATGTTCCAGTCATTAGTAGGCATTACGCTGCTTTTGATTGCAAATAAGATTGCCGGATGGCTTGGCGAAAGCAAACTGGTATAAGGAGGGGACTGTCGTGGAAAAAGTAAAAACAGCAAGTAAAGTAAAAAGCCGGGACGGATATCTTGACTATGTACTGGTAGTTTTATTTATTTTGATTGTTATTGTGACATTATATCCTTTTTTGAATGTATTGGCGATTTCATTAAATGATCCGATAGATACGATGCGGAATATTAACTTTGTTTTTCCGAGAAAATTTACATTGTACAATTATCAGTATGTGTTCCGGGAAAATGATCTGGGCGGTGCATTCTTTGTTTCCGTAGCAAGGACGCTGATTGGTACGGGCGCAGGCGTCATCTGTACCTCTATGGTGGCATATGTACTCAGCAGAAGAGATTTTTATTTCAATAAGCTTTTTACGATGTTGTTCATCGTTACAATGTATGTCAGCGGCGGACTGATTCCGGAATATCTGCTTTTGGCAAGAACATTGAAGCTGACGAATAACTTTCTGGTATATATCATACCCGGACTTATCTGGGTATACAATATCATCCTGACCCGTTCTTACATAGACGGGCTGCCGGATGCACTGCAGGAAGCTGCAAGGATTGACGGAGCAAATGATTTGTTTATCTGGTGGAAGATAGTTGTTCCGCTTTGCAAACCTGTAATGGCAACAGTGGCGCTTTTCGTGGCAGTCGGACAGTGGAATTCCTTCATGGACACTTATCTGTATGCGAAAAAGCTGCCCACACTACAGTATCTGCTCTATGAAATCATGGAGCAGGCGACAACAAAGATAGACTCACACACGGCAGCACAGACGCAGTTGACCACGACGGTATCACCGCTTTCTGTGCGTATGGCGGTTACGATTATCGCTACACTGCCGATTCTGGTAGTTTATCCATTCCTGCAAAAGTATTTTGTAGGCGGTATGACGGTTGGTGCAGTCAAAGATTAAGACTGAGCTGATAAAAAAACAAGGAGGATTTATTCATGAAAAAGAAAAAACTTATGGCAGCGCTGCTTGTTGCAGCGATGACCGTATCAACCCTGAGCGCATGCGGAAACAGCAGCGATAACAGCAACACAGGCACGAGCAGCAGTTCAGGCGACAACAGTTCAGCAAGCAGTTCTGCTGATACATCATCAAGCACAGACAATACGCAGACAGCTGCCAGCGCAGGAGAAGCGATGACACTGACTTTCTACAATGCAGACGGTCAGGCTGACCCGTGGACAGACCCTGTAGCGCTTGCAATTACAGAAGCAACGGGAATCACACTGGATACAAGTTATCCGTTGTCTTCCGAGGAAGAAGATGTTGCACTGATGATTGCTGAGGGTAACTATCCTGATATGATTTTTGCAAAAGGTTCTGCAGGCAATTTGATTGATGCCGGTGCATTTATTGATATGACAGACCTGATTGAGCAGTATGGTCCCAATATTAAGAAAATGTATGGAGAAGAACTTGCAAAGTTAAGATATTCAGCAGATGACCCGTCTATCTATCAGTTGTCATCATACAATGTAGGTGGATTCACCTATGAGACTGGTGGTACATTACAGCTTCAGTGGGATCTTATGAAAGAGAATAATTATAAGATTCCGGAATCACTGGAAGAGTGGGAGACCATGCTGAAGGATTACATGGCTGCACATCCGACAACGGATGATGGCTATGAGACAGTAGGTCTTACCATTTCCTGTAGTGACTGGCACTGGTATATCACACTTGCAAACCCGGCAGGATTTATCGCAGACGGCGCGCCGGATAACGGTCAGTGGCTGATTGATGATGATTACAATGCAGTATATAAATTCTGTTCTGATAAAGAGAGAGAATATTTCAAATGGTTGAGCCGTATGTATGATGAAGGCGTACTGGACAGCAATTTCGCAACACAGACACATGAAGATTATATTGCCAAGATTGCTACCGGTCAGGTACTTTCCATCATTGATTCCAACTGGGATTACAATGATGCGATCACGATTCTGAAAGCCGATGGCAAATTAGGCAAAACATATGCGGAACTTCCTTTCACAGCTAGCCCAGATCTCAAATGCCCTACTCTGATGTATCAGGGTCTGACAACCGGTTACGGTGTTGGTATTTCCGTAGATTGTGAAGATCCGGTTAGAGCGATTCAGTTCCTTGACTATTTGTGTTCTGATGAGGGTCAGGTATTGACTCACTGGGGTATTGAAGGCACAAACTACTTTATTAACGACGAGGGACATCGTTATAGAACAGACGAAGAGATTAATTATAGTGAGACAGATACGGAGTACTCTAAGACTACCGGTGTAGGTTTCCACACATATCCGTTCCCGACCTATGGCGATGGTATTGAAGATTCTACCGGAAGCACTTATACAACAACCAGCAAGGATTCCGTTATTAATAAATACAATGAGGAGCAGCTGGCTGGTCTTGAAGCATGGAACGTTGAGATGTTGATAGATCTCTATCCGCAGCCTGATGAGTTTAAAACACCTGCATACTCTGCAATCTGGGCATATGCAAAACCGAGCGAATTCTCAGAAATCGAATCACTTCTTGATGAAATTGCATGGCCGGCATTGATTAAGTGTATTACAGATCCTGTTGCAAACTTCGATGCAAATTATGATAAGATGCTAAGCGATTTGGAAAGCGTTGGACTGTATGATGCACAGGAAATGCTGACAGAGATTATCAAAGAAAAAGTTGCAATGGTTCAGTAAGAATGATAAAATAAGTTAATGGAAAAAGGAAGTATTTCTGAAAAGGATACTTCCTTTTTTTCAAATATTTTTAATATGTTAAGGAAGGAATTACGATTATGATTTGTAAAGAATATCCCATTTGTGTTGAGGGTTCTGCAAAGGATGCAAAACTTACTACTTATCTTATTTCTCATTCAGAGAGTATTGACATTATGGAAAGACCAATGATTATAATTTGTCCAGGCGGCGGTTATGAATATGTCTCAGACAGAGAGGGAGAAATGCTTGCGCTGCAAT
>CAZKOR010000068.1:0-17037 GCA_964554405.1 uncultured Bacteroides sp.
ATGGCAAAAGAAATGATAGCAATGCTTCTTGCCGGTGGACAGGGTTCCCGCCTGTATGCACTGACAGAGAAACTTGCGAAACCGGCAGTTCCGTTTGGCGGAAAATATCGTATCATAGACTTTCCGCTGTCTAACTGTGTGAATTCCGGAATTGATACGGTAGGTATTTTAACACAGTATCAGCCGCTTGTACTGAATGAGTATATCGGCAACGGTCAGCCGTGGGATTTAGACCGTCTCTATGGGGGCGTACACGTTCTGCCGCCTTATCAAAAAGCGGACAAATCAGACTGGTACAAGGGAACGGCAAATGCAATTTATCAGAATCTTTCTTTTATTGAGCGGTATGATCCGCAGTATGTAATTATTTTATCCGGCGACCAGATATGCAAGCAGGATTACAACGACTTTTTGGAATTCCATAAAGCAAAGAATGCGGAGTTCAGCGTTGCGGTTATGGAGGTTCCGTGGGAGGAGGCATCCCGCTTCGGTCTGATGGTAGCGGATGAAGACGATAAAATTACGGAGTTCCAGGAGAAACCGAAGGAGCCGAAGTCCAATCTGGCATCTATGGGTATTTATATTTTCAACTGGGATATCTTGAAAAAATATCTGGAAGAAGATGAAGCAGACCCTAATTCCGAAAATGATTTTGGTAACAATATTATTCCGAATCTTCTTAAAGATCAGCGCAGAATGTACGCTTATCATTTCAGCGGATACTGGAAGGATGTCGGAACGATTTCCTCTTTATGGGAAGCAAATATGGAAGTTTTAGACCCGGAACACAGCGGTATCAATTTATTTGATGAAGGCTGGAAGATATACAGCCGTAAGAGTGCAATGCCGGGCCATATGATCAGCACAGGCGCTGTTGTAGAAAATGCAATGGTAACTGATGGCTGTCAGATAAAGGGTACGGTAAAGCATTCGGTTCTGTTTGAGGGTGTAAAAGTAGAAAAAGGCGCTGTAGTTGAGGATGCGGTTGTCATGGGAAATACGGTGATTAAATCCGGCGCGGTTGTAAAGCATTGTATTGTGGCGGAAAATGTTACCATTGGAAAGAATGCCGTAGTAGGAGCAATGCCGTCCGGTGATGAGAACGGTGTTGCAACGATTGGGACGGGCATTACGATTGGCGATAATGCGAAAATCGGACCGAAGGCGATGGTAAATAAAAATGTGGAAGGCGGTGAAGAACAATGGTAAATTCTAAGACAAGTGCACTTGGTATTATATTTCCTAATAGTTACGATTCATGGGTTCCGGAGTTAGTCAATGTGCGTTTGATGGCATCCATTCCATTTGCCAGCCGTTACCGCCTGATTGACTTTATTTTATCCAGTATGACAAATTGCGATATCAGCAATGTTTCCATCATGGTAAACAACAATTATCATTCTCTGATGGACCATTTGGCTTCCGGACGCGAGTGGGATTTGGTTCGTAAAAACGGCGGTTTGAATATATTCCCTCCGTTTGCTGAGAAAGATGCAAAACCTTATGTTGGACGTGTAGGCGCATTGGCAGGTATCCTGAATTTCTTAAAAGGACAAAAAGAGGAGTATGCTTTTATCACCGATACGAACATAGCGGTAAATTTTGATTTCAAGGCAATGTTAAATCAACATATAGAAAGCGGTGCGGATGTTACCATTGCTTATAATGAGCAGGAACTGCCGGAAAGCATTGTTCAGAATTCCTCTCCGGACAAAGGATTTTATTATACGTTCGATATCGAGAACGGCAAAGTGGAAAAGATTTATGTAAACTCCAAAGAGAGCGGTGTTCAGAATTTCTCTTTGAATATTTATGTGTTAAAGAGAGAGTTTTTGATTGAGTTGATTGAAGCAGCTTCCGTTCACGGACACCAGTATTTTGAGCGTGATATTTTGCTGCCCAATCTGAATCGTATCAATGTGCAGGCATATAAATGCGATGGCTACATTGCACGTATCAGCAGCTTAAAGAGTTACTATGATGAGAATATGAAGCTGTTGGATGAATATAACCTGAGCGCTCTTTTCGAAGGTGCACCCATTTATACAAAGCTGCACGGCGGCAATCCGACCAGATATGTGGACGGTGCAAAAGTGCAGAATATCATGTCGGCTGACGGCTGTATTATTGAGGGAGAAGTGGAAAACAGCATCTTGTTTAGAAATGTAAAGATTGCGAAAGGCGCGAAAGTGAAAAACTGCATTTTGATGCAGGGAACCGTAGTAGAAGCGGGAGCGGATATTGAATATCTCGTTACCGATAAAAATGTTACGATAAGTGCCGGAAAAGCAATGAAGGGTGCAGACAGTTTCCCGGTTTATATCAGCAAATTCCAGACAGTATAAAAGGTTGAAAGAATTAAGGTTGACCGTATCATGATAAAACATGATACGGTCAGATTTTGTGAAAATAATGTGAAGAGAAGTTCTAAGGCTCACAGCAAAGGCTGATTTCGTAAAGTCAGCATAGCTGACTTAGAACTTCTAAAGCTTCACATGAGAAAGGAACAGATAGAAACATGCACAATGAATTGACCGAAAGTGATATCAGGAAAATGCAGGAAGAGATTGAATATCGTAAGATAGTGGTGCGGAAAGAAGCATTGGAAGATGTCAAGGAAGCGAGAGCGCATGGAGATTTAAGCGAGAATTTTGAGTATCATGCGGCAAAAAAGGTAAAGAACCAGAATGAGCGCCGTATTCGTTATCTGGAAAGGATGATTAAGACTGCGGTTGTGATTTCCGATGAATCCGCGGAAGATGAAGTCGGCGTCAATAATACGGTGGAAGTGTATTTTGAAGAAGACGGTAGTACGGAAACTTATAAACTGGTGACGACTGTTCGCGGTAATTCGTTAGAAGGGCTTATTAGCACGGAATCACCGTTAGGGAAAGCTCTTTTAGGGCATAAAGCCGGAGACAGGGTGCATGTTGCGGTCAATGAAAGTTATGGTTATGATATTACCATTAAGTCAATCGAAAATACGGTAGATGACGGAGATAAATTGAGGAGTTTTTGAGAAAGAAGATAATACAATTTAGGGGGATATATTGATGGCATGGTATGATGAGGCAGTATTTTATCACATTTATCCTTTAGGGCTTACCGGAGCGCCTAAAGAAAATTCCTACGGAGAGCCGGAGCACCGTCTGCGTACGCTGTTTCCGTGGATAACTCATATAAAGGATATCGGCTGCAATGCAATCTATATCGGACCGCTTTTTGAATCGGTCGGGCATGGATATGAAACAACGGATTACAGAAAGTTAGACAGCAGGCTTGGAACAAATGAGGATTTGACGGAGTTTGTGGCGCAGTGCCATGAGCAGGGTATCAAGGTGATTTTAGACGGCGTTTTTAATCATACGGGACGGGATTTCTTCGCTTTTCAGGATGTAAAGAAAAACAGGGAAAATTCCCCGTACAGAGATTGGTTCTGTAATGTTAATTTTGGCGGAAATAACGAATATAATGATGGTTTTTCCTATGAGAACTGGGGTGGATATAATCTGCTTGTCAAGTTAAACCAGCGCAATCCGGCAGTCAGGGACTATATTTGTGATGTCGTGCGCTTCTGGGTCAGTGAATTTGACATTGACGGAATCCGGCTGGATGCAGCGGATGTGTTGGATTTTGATTATATGCAGGCGCTCAGACGGGTGGCAAATGAAGTAAAACCGGAATTCTGGCTGATGGGTGAGGTTATTCACGGTGATTATAACCGTTGGGCGAATGAAGGAACACTGCATTCCGTGACGAACTATCAATTACATAAAGCCCTTTATTCCGGGCATAACGACCACAACTATTTTGAAATTGCGCACACTGTCAAGAGATTGTATGCATTGGGCGGAAACCGTCCGGACGGCTTAAAATTATACAATTTCGTAGACAATCATGATGTGGAGCGTATTTATACAAAATTGAATAATAAGGCACACTATATGCCTGTTCATATATTGTTGTATACACTGCCGGGCGTACCGTCCATCTATTATGGTTCGGAGTTTGGCATCGAAGGAAGAAAGGAGCGCTTTTCCGATGATTCTTTGCGTCCTGCGCTTACTTTATCCGATTATGAGAATGCAGTGGAGAAAAATTCCTACACCCGTCTGATTGCGGCTTTAGGAAAAACGAGACAGAATACCAAAGCGCTTTCTTACGGTGATTTTAATGAGCTTGTGTTGACGAACAGACAGTACGCATTTTCAAGGAATTATAACGGAGAGTCGGTTCTTGTATGTGTCAACAACGATGACAGTGATTATGTTATGACGCTGCCTGCCGGAAATGTAGCAGAGTATGTAGGGGCGCTGTCAGGAGAGAAGGTTGCCGTAAGCGGAGGGAATATTGCGATTAATGTCAAAGCAAACTCCGGAGAGATCTGGGTGCCTGTTGTAAACGGGCAGAATGCGCCGGATGTACAGGATAAGCCTGTCAGCCTGCATGTAGAGGATGCTGTGGCAGCGCCTGCTCCGAAAGAAGAGCCTGTAGCTGTAACAGCACCTATAGCGAAAGCAGAGTCGATAACTGCAACGGCGCCTGTCGAAGAGAAAAAGGCAGAATCTGCGCAGACAATTGAAGAAGCTTATGAGAAAGGGAAAATCGCCGGACTACAGGAAGCTATCCTTGCAATTATGGAAAAGAACGGACCTGTTACAGACCAGATGCGTAAGGATGTCACCGACAATGTGCACCATGATTCCCTGATTAATTGGGTAAAGAGTTTCCGATAATGCTTATTGGAATCGCCGCTTTTTAGCGGCGATTTTTTTATATCTATTATTTTAACAAAGCTAATTGACTCTCAACCATACATTAGGTTTATACTATCTCCATAAGGCGCCTTAACATAAAAATAGGAGATGAGATTCGTGAAAATAGGAGAATTTGCAAAAATCTGTCATACGAGAATATCTGTTTTACGGCATTATGATAAGCAGAATTTGCTCAAACCGCTATCTATCGACAGCGATACAGGATATCGGTATTATTCCAAAGAACAAATAACGGTATTTTTCCGCATTGCATCACTAAAGCAAGCCGGGTTTTCCCTTTCAGAGATTAGAGAAATCATTACGCGGGTTGATAACAATGCGGAAATCATAGCATTATTTGAAAAAAAGAAAGCAGAATTACTTGCAATGCTCCAAAATCTGGAATCCGCCCAAAATATGATGTTAGGAGCTGATATTATGATGAATGTGATTTTTGAAGAAAACGGAGAAGGTATTTTGGCAAGAAGCGGGAAAATTGACGGAAATGATTTTATGGCAGCCTGCAGGCAGATTGAAAATGCCATAGCAGCAAATAATTACCAGAGGATATCGTCTTATCGCTCATATGGAGAACCTTACGGCAATATGATGGAGGCAGTCTGCGATGTCATTAAATTGCAGGATGAAATGGCAGAACTGGCGGATGATATAGAAATGGAATTTGTCAATGATGAAGCTGTGATTGGAAAGTGGGAAAAAGTTGGTGAATATGCCGTAAAAGAGGATTTTTATGCAGACAGGAGTTTCCGCAGGGATAATCCGGAGCAAGACCAGCCTGAGGGAATGAGCGAATGGGAATGGTTCCCGGAATATGTTTATTTTTTGCCCGGCGGAGAGCGGTATTGGTGTTATGGATGGACGAAAGGGAAATGGCTGCTTAACGGGGGAGGGACTTCTTCCGTAAATGAATATGAACTGGAAAATATTGACGGGGAACAATATATGTTCGTTTCCCTGAAATCTTATCAGTATCGAAGAGGCGGCAGACCGGTGACATTTGTATGGAAACAGGCAGACCATATCAGATATTCGGCAGAAGGGATAGCAAGAAAGGACAATATGGACCTGCCATTCGAAGATGACAGAAGAGTGATTGGAAAATGGAAGAATTTTGATTATCTTTACTCGAAAGAGGATTTCACAACCGAGCCGGCTGTGGAACCGCCGAGATTTTTCCGTGAGATAGAATTTCTGGAAGGCGGAAGCTGCACAAGCGTCTATGGAGAGGAAGTGATATCCGGAGATGATATGCAGGTATGGACGAAGGGATATGTCCTTCGGAAATGGCATCAAACTGCCTGCGCTTATGAAATCAGGACAGTAGATAACCGGGACTATCTTATCATGGAATGGAAGAGCGGCGATTACCGCTGGGGCGGTTTTGATACGGACTATTATGTTTTTACAAGAGAATAAAAAATCATAACTTACTCCGAACAAGCATAAGGTATAGAGACAAGTCTATGACAATAGTAAGCGGCGCTTTGAGGAGGAAAAGAGTATGTATGAAATGAAAACAGCGGCAGAGACCATCCGGTTGCTCGAATCTGACCGGGAGAAAGGATTGGACAGGCGGAAAGTTCTGGACAGACAAGCAGAGCAGGGTGCGAACCGGTTGAAAGAACAGGAGAAAAAAAGTGTCGGGCAGATGATATTAGGACAGTTGAACGACCCCCTGATACTTATTTTAATCGTAGCAATGGCTATCTCTCTTCTGCTTGGAGAAGCCGGTGATGCGGTGATTATTGTTGCGGTTGTTGCTTTGAATGCAGTGATAGGCGTGATACAGGAAGGAAAGGCAGGAAAAGCGGTCGAGGCGCTGAAAAAAATATCCAGTCCGCAGGCACATGTCATACGTGAGGGCAGGGCAATGAAAATCTCTGCCGAGGACTTGGCAGTGGGGGATATTGTGCTGCTGGAATCCGGGAATATGGTTCCTGCTGACCTGCGTTTGATTGAAACACAGGGGCTTCAGGTTGAAGAGTCTGCCCTTACGGGAGAGTCTTTGCCCGTAGAGAAGAACTCTGATTATATAGAAGTGGTACAAGGTGATAACAGCTGTGAAAATATGGCATATATGTCAACTTATGTTACACGCGGCAGAGGTAAAGGCATTGTAACAGAAATAGGCATGGATACCAGAATCGGGCATATTGCGGATATGCTGCAGGAAAACGGGGAGAAACTGACGCCGTTACAGGTGAAATTGGGAGAACTCGGCAAAGTGCTTAGTATTCTAGCCGTAGCGGTGTGCGCCCTTCTTTTTGTTATTGCCGTTTGGCAAAAGCGCAATGTCGGGGAAATGTTACTGACATCCGTTTCCTTAACAGTGGCGGCAGTGCCGGAGGGACTGCCTGCGATAGTTACCATTGTACTTGCTCTTAGTGTGTCGCGTATGGTACGTGCTAAGACGATAGTTAGAAAACTCTCCTCCGTAGAGACATTAGGCGCAGTGGATGTTGTCTGTTCAGATAAGACAGGCACTCTGACGCAGAACAAAATGACAGTGATGGAATGTTATATTGACGGCAGAATGGTAGACGTAAGAAAACTGCCGCGTTATTTTGCAGAACAGATACATTTGCTGAAAAAAGGAGAAGAAAGCAGCAAAGGACATTTTCTGTTAGGCTGCATTTTATGTAATGATGGGGATGCGTCCGGGCGTGAAGAGTTAGGCGACCCTACGGAAATGGCGTTAATACATATGGCGCTGGAGTCAGGCGTAGATATTGCAGCGCTTCGGGCAGCTTTTCCAAGAAAAGAAGAAAATGGATTCGATTCCGACAGGAAGATGATGACGACTGCACATCTTTTTTCCGGAAAGATGAAAGCGTATTCGAAAGGCGCACCGGAAAAGATAGTGGAAAAGTGCAGCCGTTTTTATCAAAACGGGCGTGTCTGTGCTTTGCATGATATGGATAGAAATGCTCTTTATAACATACTGGAGCATTTGATGAATGAAGGCAGAAGAGTATTGGCAATCGCAATGGAGCCGGATGGAAAAATGCAGGAAAAGGATATGATATTCCTCGGTTTTGTCAGTATGCAGGACCCGGTCAGACCGGAAGCGGTAGAAGCGGTAGCGGAGTTTAGGAAGGCGGGTGTGGAAACCGTTATGATTACCGGCGACCATCAAAATACAGCTTTTTCTATTGCAAAGCAGCTTGGGATTGTCTCTTCTGCCGGTGAATGTATTTCCGGCAGAGAACTGGACACTATGGAAAAACATGTTTTCCTGAAAAAACTGTCTCATTTAAAAGTGTTTGCCAGAGTGACGCCGGAACATAAAGTGAAAATAGTGGAAGGATTTAAGGAACTTGGAAAGACGGTGGCAATGACGGGCGACGGTGTGAATGATGCGCCCTCCCTGCAGGCGGCGGATATAGGCATTGCCATGGGAATGAACGGCACGGATGTTGCAAGGAATGCCGCTGACTTTGTATTAATGGATGATAATTTTGCAACAATACATCTTGCGATTAAAGAGGGCAGGGGTATTTATGAGAATATCAGAAAATCGGTGCTTTTTTTGCTTTCCTCCAATTTAGGGGAAATTATGACAATGCTTGTCACGATTATTGCCGGTTTTCCAAGTCCTTTAAAAGCAAGTTTTATTTTATGGATTAATCTGATTACGGATTCTCTTCCGGCGCTTGCTTTAGGGGTGGATGATAATGAAACGGATTTACTGATGAAAGAGCCGCCCAGAAAAAAGGGAGAGTCTCTTTTTGCAAAAGGAGGACTGCTGTGCGTTATTTGTTACGGTCTTGTAATTGGCGGCGTCAGTCTTGCGGCTTTTTTGAAAGTGCCATATGACAGGCTGACGGCAGAACATCTCCCTATTAGTTTACATAATATTATAGACAGCTATCGGATTGCCGCCGTGTTAGCCAAGGCGCAGACTCATGCATTTACGGTTCTTGGCATGAGCCAGCTCTTTCATGCAGTCGGTATGCGGGATGTGAACCGTTCCATTTTTCGCATGAACCATAAGAAAAATCCGTTTATGATATTGGCGGTAGTGTTAGGATTGTTTCTGCAGTTTATTGTGACGGAGATAGAGCCGTTAATTGCTCTGTTCGGCACTGTAAAATTAGGGATGATGGAATGGGCACAGCTTCTGGCGCTGTCCTTAACCCCTGTCATCGTACATGAACTGCTCGTTGCGGTCTATTATGGCGCCGGAGAAAAGGAAACTACAAAAGAGTATGGAGCGCTAGGAGAAGAAGAAACAGCCCACTAAGCCACGAGAGGTCAATGGAAAATTTTTTCGATACAAACAAGCCGGATAAAAATCCTGTGTAAAAGAATAAAAAGTGAAAAAACACCGCCAGAAGGAAGAAAAGAAGTAATGACTGCACCGGACAGGAAAAGACCATGCTTGTAAAAATGCTGTCTAAAGACAGTGCAAGACTTAGGAAAAGCGCTTCTTTGCCGCTTAAAACCTGCACATCTTCTTTGTTGGCGTCCTCCGGTGAAAAATAAATCGTAAAGATAATATTGAGCTGTTTGATTTTATAAGCCCAGTTACCGGCAGTATTCGGATATTTCCCGGCAAGATGACGGATGAAACTTTCCAGTAACTTTTCAAAGGCAAGGAAAAACAGGACCAGGAATGAAAAAACATTAAAAACGGAAGCCGGCAGAAAAGAAAAAAGAAAAGAGCCAACACGCGTCATCAGGGTAATGCAAACCGAGGGAATCAGGACAAGAAAGGCTGCGGCGAGCGGCTGTATCCGGACTTTGGAAGTACCGTAGGAAAAGCCTGCGCTCAATGAATCAATGGAAACGGCGAGCATGAAAAACAGCACAGGCAAAATTGTCGAAAACATAGTGCTACCTCATGTCATATTTTGTTTTATTGATTTATCATATGTAAATCCATTGAGAAATGTACTTTCATAATCGTCTAAATAATGATATGATAAAACGAAAGGGATAAATCCCTTTCGTTGTGAATTTGCTCTGACACATCTGTACCTGAGCAAATATCGCGGGTTATGGAAGACGAAAGGAGGGAGGTTTCTATATGGAATTAATGTTTATCGGTGCGGACCATGATGTAACCGGAAGCTGCCACTATCTTAGGGTGGGGGATGTTAACATTTTAGTAGACTATGGTATGGAACAGGGATCACAGGCATTTGAAAGCTGTGAACTGCCTGTAGAGCCGGCAGTGATAGATTATATTTTTTTAACCCATGCGCATATCGACCATTCCGGACTGTTACCGTTTCTCTATGCGAGAGGATTTCGGGGAAGCGTCTATGCGACTGATGCAACGGCGGATTTGTGCAGCATTATGTTAAGAGACAGCGCCCATATCCAGATGCAGGAAGCGGAATGGAAAAACAGGAAAGCCAAAAGAAGTGCGGATAATGCACAGATAGAACCTCTTTATAAGATGGAGGATGCGGATGGCGTCATCAAAAGACTGATGCCATGCGAATATGATAGAAAAATTACAATTTGTCCGGGAGTCGTGATTCGTTTTACGGATATCGGTCATTTGCTCGGTTCAGCGAGTATTGAAATCTGGGCAACGGAAAACGGTGTGACAAAGAAGCTCGTCTTTTCCGGCGATATCGGGAACTTAGATCTGCCGTTATTGAAGGATCCGAAACTGACAGAGGAAGCGGATTATGTTGTCATGGAATCCACTTACGGCAACCGGTATCACAGTGAGGAAAAAATAGATCATATCAGGGAACTTGTCAGAATTTTAAAGACAACGTTTGATAAAGGCGGCAATGTTGTCATTCCGTCTTTTGCGGTCGGCAGAACGCAGGAAATGCTTTACTATTTACGCCAGATTAAGGAAGAGAGACTTGTGAAAGGTTTTGAGGATTTCCCGGTTTATGTGGACAGTCCGCTTGCCGTGGAAGCAACCGGCATTTTTCAGAGAAACAGCATAGAATGTTTTGATGAGGAAGCGATGGCGCTTATAAAAAAAGGCATCAATCCGATTACGTTTCCGGGGCTGCATCTTGCCATTACGAGTGATGAATCCAAAGCAATTAACTTTGAAAATACGCCGAAAGTGATTATTTCCGCGTCAGGTATGTGTGAGGCGGGACGAATCA
The DNA here is from genome assembly GCA_964554405.1 of uncultured Bacteroides sp. Lineage (GTDB taxonomy): Bacteria > Bacillota > Clostridia > Lachnospirales > Lachnospiraceae > UBA3282. The sequence continues at coordinate 10,862 of CAZKOR010000068.1, forward strand.
GGCATCACTTAAAACATAATCTGTGGCGGCAGGAATGTACGATTCTGTTCGTCGGTTATCAGGCAAACGGTACACTCGGCAGAGCTATCGTAGAGGGGGCAAAGGAAGTAAGGCTTTTTGGCGAAACAATTGAAATCCGTGCAAAAATAGAAAAATTAGTAGGTATGAGCGGTCATGCGGATAAGGCAGGATTGTTACGCTGGATAACAGGATTTACAAAGAAGCCGGACAAGGTCTTTATTGTGCACGGCGAAGACAGTGTCTGCAAGCTGTTTACGGAATGTTTGAAAATTGAACATGGACTGAATGCTTATGCGCCATACAGCGGAACCAGATATGACCTTATTGCCGATGAGTTTATTTATGAGGCGGAACCTGTTGTCACAAAGAAGAAAGCACATGGTATTTCCGATGTCTTTGCAAGACTTTTGGCGGCAGGACAAAGACTTATTGCAGTCATTCATAAGAACGAGGGAAGCGCGAATAAAGATTTGGCACGCTTTGCAGACCAGATTAATGCGCTGTGCGATAAATATGACAAATAGCGAAGCCAACCAAAGGTTGGCTTATGAGAGAAAGGCTTAAGTTTAAGATGAGTTTAGCAGATACCATTTTTATTAATATGTGCAGGGATATTTTGGAAAACGGAACCAGTACGGAGGGCGAGAAAGTCAGACCACACTGGGAGGACGGCACACCGGCATATACGGTAAAAAAATTTGGCGTTGTGAACAGATATGATTTAACAAAAGAATTTCCGATTCTTACCTTGCGAAAGACGGCGTTAAAGAGTGCAACGGACGAGATGCTGTGGATATGGCAGCAGAAATCCAATAATATCAATGACTTGCACAGCCATATATGGGATGAATGGGCGGATGAGGACGGTTCCATCGGTAAGGCATACGGCTATCAGATGGGCGTGAAACATCAGTATAAAGAGGGAATGATGGATCAGGTGGACCGGGTAATTTATGATTTAAAAAATAACCCGTTCAGCAGACGTATTATGACGAATATTTATGTGCATCAGGATTTGCACAAGATGCGGCTTTATCCCTGCGCCTACAGCATGACATTCAATGTAACCCAGAAAAAAGGGGAAGAGAAGCTGACGTTAAATGCGATACTGAATCAGCGTTCTCAGGATGTGCTGGCGGCAAATAACTGGAATGTAGTGCAGTATGCGGTGTTAGTCCATATGCTGGCGCAGGTCTGCGATATGCAGGTGGGAGAATTTGTACATGTCATTGCGGATGCACATATTTATGACAGACACATTCCTATTATTAAAGAGCTGATAGAAAGACCGGCATATGATGCTCCGACGTTCCTGCTGAACCCGGATATTAAGGATTTTTATCAATTTACAAGGAATGATGTCAAATTAGAAAACTATGTAACGGGTGAGCAGATTACGAATATCCCGATTGCAATATAAGAGAAAGGATATGGCCAAAGTCAATGAATATGATTGTTACAGTGGATAATAATTGGGCAATCGGTTCTAAAGGAGGGCTCCTTGTACGCATTCCGAATGACCACAAAAATTTCAGACAGGAAACAACCGGCAAAGTCGTTGTTTTAGGAAGAAAAACATTGGAGACTTTTCCGCAGGGAATGCCGTTGCAGAACCGGACGAATATCATCCTTTCCACGAATCCTGGTTACAGGGTAAAAGATGCGATTGTCGTACACAGTAAAGAGGAACTGTTGGAAGAACTTTCCAAATATCAGGATGATGAAATTTATATTATCGGCGGAGAGAGTGTTTATCGTATGATGCTTCCTTACTGCGATGTAGTGCATGTGACAAAAATTGACCATATATATGAAGCGGACGCATATTTCCCCAATCTGGATGAAATGGATGAGTGGGAAATTACAAACGACAGTGAGGAACAAACCTATTTTGACATTGCTTATCAGTTTGTAAAATATGAGCGGAAATTGCAGAAAGGAGAACGGTAAGCGTATGGGTGAAGATAAGAATCAAAAGGCAAAAAGCGGATTTACTTCCAAGTTAGAAAAGCAGGCAGTTTCGCTTTTGCTTGCGAAAGATGAACTGGAAAAGAAGAACATAGAATTGGAAAATGCAATGGCGGAAGCGAAAAAAGCAGGGCGTGCGAGGGACCTCTTTTTATCCAATATGTCGCATGAAATCAGAACACCGATTAATACCATCCTAGGACTGAACGAGCTTATTTTGCGGGAAAGCCAGGATGAAACTATTACAGGTTATGCTCTGGATATCAAGCAGGCGGGAAATATACTGCTCTCTTTAGTCAGCGATATCCTTGACTTTTCCAAAATACAATCCGGAAAGATGGAGCTTGTGGAGGGAACTTATGATATCAGTTCCTTATTGAATGATATCATTAACAGTATTTCCATTCCGCTTAGAAAAAAGAAACTGCGCCTTTCACTGGATATTGCGCAGGATATTCCTTATAAATTGTCGGGTGATGAAGTTCATTTAAGGCAGATTATCGGCAATCTTTTAACGAATGCCGTCAAATATACCAAAACGGGCACGGTTACGCTGCATCTTTCCTGGAAGCCGTTAGAAGAGGATAGGTTATTAATGGAGGTTGCGGTAGAAGATACCGGAGTCGGCGTGAAAGAAAAAGATATTGCCAAGATTTTTGAAACATTTAACAGACTGGATATGGAAGCAAGCCGAAGCGAAGAGGGAACAGGGCTTGGTCTTGCCGTTACAAACCGTTTGGTAGAGTTGATGGGCGGAAAACTTACAGTGAAGAGTGAGTACGGTAAAGGCTCAGTATTCTCTTTTGCCATTTCTCAGAAAATAGTGAATAAAGACCCGCTTGGAAATTTCCAGGAGCAATATGACAGAAGTGTCAAGAACTCCATCAGTTATAAAGAAAAGTTTATTGCGCCGCTTGGTAAAATTTTGGTAGTGGATGACAATGCCATGAATCTTGCCGTAGCGCAGGACCTTTTACGGAAAACCAAATTGCAGATTGACGTGGCGTCGAGCGGTGAGGAGTGTCTGGAGATGGTGAAGCGTAAAGCGTATCATCTTATCTTCATGGACCATATGATGCCTGTCATGGATGGTGTGGAAACGCTGCATGCAGTAAGGGCGCTGGAGGAGAATCCCTCGAAAGATATTCCGATTATAGCTTTAACAGCGAATGCGGTTGTCGGAGCCAAAGAGTTTTATCTGGACGCCGGTTTTGAGGATTATTTATCTAAACCGATTGAGCCTGAAAAACTGGAGGATATGTTAATCAAATATTTGCCGAAAGACATTGTTTATCTGACAGAGGATGCTGAAGATGCGGATGAAAGCAATGCGGCCCAGTTGAATGAGGAGCGCCTTACTGATATGGGAATCAGTGCAGTTCATGGATTGAAGTACATGGGCGGCAGTCGTTCTTTATATATGAAAGTTCTGCGTGATTTTAGAGAGATGCTTTTAGAGAAAGAAGAACAGTTAAAAGCAATGTTAAATAAGGAAGATGTAACGGGCTACGCGATTATCGTACATGCCTTAAAAGGAAATGCGCGGAATGTAGGTGCAGACGAACTTGCAGAAGAAGCATTTGAACTGGAGAAAAAAAGCAAGGCGGGAAGACTGGAGGAAGTCGAGGTTCAGTCACCGATTCTATTCAATATGATGCGGACGCTCGGAGAAAATCTGGACAAATACCTCATTTCGGATGCTCACAATGAACAGGAAGAGAGCGTACCAGCACCGAAAGAGAAGCTTTTCCTTTCGGAAGAGGAATGGAAACAAAAACTCAGGGTTTTAAATCAGCATCTGGATGATTTTGATAATGACGGTATTGCTGCAACCATCCAGGAGATAAAGCAGCATGAACTTTCGGAGGATAGACAGAAGCTGTTGCGGTTGTGTGAAAAGGCAGTTAATGATTTTGCCTATGATGTTGCAATGGATATTGTTGCTTCTGCGCTATAGTCTTGACTTTTATCGATAAAAGAATAATAATAGAGTGACAGGATGAGGAAGGAGATAGAAAAACGATGGAAAAGAAAAATATAGATTGGGCAAACCTGGGATTTGGATATCATGAGACGGACAAGCGTTTCGTATCTAATTACAAGAACGGTGCATGGGATGAAGGAGCGCTTGTAGAGGATGCAATGATTACAATGAGCGAATGCGCAGGCGTATTACAATATGCGCAGACCTGTTTCGAGGGCTTAAAAGCTTATACGACGGAAGACGGTCATATTGTTACATTCCGCCCTGACTTAAACGGAGAGCGTATGGAAAATACCTGTAAGAGACTTGAGATGCCGGTATTTCCAAAGGAGCGTTTTGTTCAGGCGGTTACGGAAACGGTAGCGGCAAATGAGGCATATGTACCGCCCTACGGTTCCGGTGCAACCTTATATATCCGCCCTTATATGTTTGGCAGCAATCCCGTTATCGGCGTAAAACCGGCGGATGAATACCAGTTTAGAATTTTTACAACGCCTGTAGGACCTTATTTCAAAGGCGGAGCTAAACCGCTTACAATTAAAGTAAGCGACTTTGACAGAGCGGCGCCGAACGGTACAGGACATGTGAAAGCCGGTCTGAACTATGCCATGAGCTTACATGCAATTGTAACGGCACATGAAGAGGGCTTTGACGAGAATATGTATCTGGATGCTGCAACCAGAACTCATGTGGAAGAGACAGGCGGCGCCAACTTCCTGTTTGTAACGAAAGACAATAAAGTGGTAACGCCGAAATCAGACAGTATTCTGCCGTCTATTACCCGCCGTTCCCTGATGATTGTTGCAAAAGATTACCTAGGACTGGAAGTAGAGGAAAGGCCCATTGCATTTGAAGAGATAAAAGACTTTGCAGAATGTGGTCTGTGCGGTACGGCAGCAGTAATTTCCCCTGTCGGAAAAGTGGTTGACCACGGCAAGGAGATTGTATTCCCAAGCGGCATGAATGAGATGGGACCGGTTACGAAGAAATTGTATGATACATTGACAGGAATCCAGATGGGACGGCTTGAAGCGCCTGAGGGATGGATTCATGTGATTAAATAGTTGAGAAAGTAAAATGAAATGTGAAGGGATTAAATTGTGATGTGTTGACATAGCAATTTAGTCCCTTTTAATTTAAAGAATGTTAGTCAAACGTTATTTTACCATGTTCTTTTTCAAATTCTGCAATATGCTTTTTCATAAGGACTTCCAATTCCCTGTTAGCCGAACGTGCATTATAATCCGCAACATAACGGAATTTCTTCAGAATTTCAGATTCTGTCCTTAATGTAAATTTAGCTGTATCACTCATCATAAGAATATCTCCAATGTGACATTATTATACCGTCGAAATGACGGCTAAAATTGTATTGACGGCATAATGACGGCATATTATAATTTCAATATAAGGGAGATAAGCGAGTTGTACCATGCTGCGCAAAAAGAAGTGGATGAAGTGATGAATCAATTGGAAAAAACGGAATTGAGCATAGCGCAGAACAAGATAGTGGATAGGGCACTTTCCGCTGCTAATGCGAGCGGAGCTGCATATGGTACAACTGCTTATAAGCAGGGACTTTATGATGGCATTAAGCTGATGTCAGAAATAAACCAGATTAGTCGGGATAGCAGTATATTGAATGTGCAGAAATAAATCCTTACAGTCCGCAGGAGAGAAATCTTGTTTTCGCATTTTTGGTTTCATCTAAGCGCTTTCTAATTAATCCGAAATGCACCTCAGGCATAATCTGCCAGTTTTTTCTACAATAGACTGATATTATTCTTTACTTATGAATGGATATTATTGAAGCTGTTTTATAAAAATAGTATAATAATAGCTGTAATTCATTACAGATTAACGTACAGCGAATTGCAAAGCTTGTTTTAATATTAGGGATATGACGATAGAAAGCAGGTGAAAAGTATGCCGGAACATCAGACAATAGAATGGAAGGAATCATGGCATGATGAGTTTTTAGAGTGGATTTGCGGATATGCAAATGCTTATGGCGGAACGCTTTATATCGGCAAAAATGACAACGGAGCGGTTGTTGGACTTAGCGATAAAGACAGGAAAAAACTATTGGAGACTATTCCTAATAAGATTACGGATACAATGGGCATTGTAGCAGATGTCAACTTGTTATATGAGAATGAATTGCAATACATTGAGATTATTGTGGACAAGTACCCTTCGCTCA
>CAZKOR010000069.1:0-2798 GCA_964554405.1 uncultured Bacteroides sp.
CTGTCTGTATCATGTCCAGCATTTTTTGTTCCACAAGCCGCCGTTTAGAATCCCGAAGTAATTCAAGATTGCTTGCAGATATAAAAGTTCCTATCCCTACTTGACTTGTAACAAATCCCTCCTGCTCCAATTCCTCATAAACCCGCCGGATGGTTAAGACACTGACTTTCAAATCATTAGCAAAGGCACGTATAGAAGGAAGCGCGTCCCCCGGGGCTAATTCTTCTTTTAGCACAGCGTCTTTTATCTGATCTTTTATCTGTTGATACAAGGGGCTGTCAGTGGTATTTGAGATAAGTATCTTCAAATAATTCAACGCTCCTTTCTAGGTGTGATGTTTTAATATACACATTATAAACAATAAGCACTTAATTGTCAATAGGCTGACCGAATAAAGGAAATCACGTTGGCAGATTTGAGATAATCAACCTTTTTCCATAAAAAGGGTAGCTGATGACTTACGTAAGCCACCGGCTACCCCATGTTACGGACTATCTATTTCCCCAACAGTCCCTTTTTAATCGCATCTATTCTATTATGCCGCATCGCTATAATTTACAATAGAAATTTCCTGCGTGAACAGCTTTGCCTGTTCTGCAATCTCCTCCAATCTCTTAATCACATCACCTGTATAAATAACTTCGTTACATTCCGTACATTTATAACACGGAACATTCCTCACAATTAAAAGACAATTACCTAAATCAGTAACACTTGTTGTATATCCTTTCTCGGCATTTGCTCCGCATCCCATACATACCATATTAACACCTGCTTATCTAGTCTAATACATATTTAAGTGTGCCCTTATTATACATAATATATAAAGATATTTCAATAACCGGAGCAAACCGCTCCGGTCACATCTTCCCCATCAGTAAAATCATCTGCGCCGTTTCCACAATATTCGTTCCGCTGTCCATGCTACATTTCTGGATATAGCGGTGCGCTTCCTCTTCCGTCATGTGATTACGCACCATAAGCAGTTCTTTTGCCTCTTTTAAAAGCTGCATCTCTTTTTCATCACGCACTTTCGGCGTCTGTTTTGCCTTTTTGCGTCTTCGCATAATGGCATGGCTCATCATGGCAAGCGTTTCCACTAAATCATTTACTTTTAACGGCATGGAAAGACAGACAATGTCGTTTCCCAAACAGTCATTTACCACTCTTTGCGATGCCATCAGCAGCATATCTATTCCGTCCGGCAGGCATTCGTGTAATTCGGAATATATCATATCCGTCAGTTTGTAGCCGCATATCACGATACCGTCATTCCATTCATCAACCTGACTGAGCGCCTGCGCACCTGTTGTACATACTGCTGTCACGGAAAATCCCTGTTTCATAAGAATTGCCCGAATACCTTTCGCTTCTTCGATTTTGGGTAAGGCTACAACTATATTAATCACACGTCCACCCCCCTTACTCCCAAATTATCTTACTGTCAGAAGTTGTTTAAGTATTCCTTGATTTCCCACTCCGTCACCTGAGAGCGGTAACGATGCCATTCTTCTTTCTTTGCATTGATGTATTTGTTGTAAGTATGCTCTCCCAATACCTCTTTTACAAATTCATCTTTCTCCATATCATAAACAGCCTCTATCAAAGTTCCTGGAATCTCTTCTATGCCGTATTCCTTTCTCTGCTCATCACTCATCTCAAAAATATTGCAGTCAACGCTCTGCGGGGGCATAATCTGATTCGCAATGCCGTCCAGTCCGGCTCTCAAACATACTGCAAGCGCAAGGTACGGATTCGCTGACGGGTCGGGACAGCGAAGCTCTATCCGCGTACCGATGCCGTGGGATGCCGGAATCCTGATTAACGGGCTTCTGTTTGTCATACTCCATGCGATATGAACGGGAGCCTCAAACCCCGGAACCAGTCTCTTATAAGAATTGACAAGCGGATTGGTAATCGCTGTCATGCCTTTCATATGCTTCATAATACCGCCGATAAAATAATATGCTTCTTTACTCAGTCCGAATTTATCGTTTGCATCCGCGAAAATATTCTTTCCGTCTTTCGATAACGACATATTGATATGCATGCCGGAACCATTCACGCCATATTTCGGCTTGGGCATAAACGTTGCGTGCAGGCCGTGGCGTTTTGCAATCGTCTTAACCGCTAATTTAAATGTCATAATATTATCCGCCGTAGCAAGCGCTTCATCATAGTGGAAATCTATTTCATGCTGTGCGGGCGCTACTTCATGATGAGAAGCCTCCACAACAAATCCCATTTCTTCTAATGTGATAACCATATCACGTCTTGCGTTTTCCCCAAAGTCCACCGGACCTAAATCAAAATACCCTGCCTGCTCATGTGTGTTGGTTGTCGGCAGTGCATTTTCATCCGTATTAAACAGGAAAAATTCGCACTCAGGACCAACTTCAAAGACATAACCCATATCTGCCGCTTCTTTTACGGCACGTTTCAAAATATAGCGCGGGTCGCCATCAAAAGGTTCACCGTTCGGGCGGTACACATCGCAAATCATTCTTGCCACTTTGCCCTGCTGCGGTCTCCACGGAAAAATAGCAAATGTTCCCAGATCCGGATACAAATACATATCGGATTCCTCAATCCTCGCAAATCCCTCTATAGAAGAACCGTCAAACATGCACTCATTATTTAACGCCCTTTCCAGCTGACTTACCGTAACCGCCACATTTTTCAGATTCCCGAAAATATCGGTAAATTGCAAACGGATGAATTCGACATCTTCATCCTGTACCAACTGCATAATATCCTGTTTCGTATAATCCTTTCTCATACCCTCTCTTCCTTTCTTT
>CAZKOR010000069.1:2898-17037 GCA_964554405.1 uncultured Bacteroides sp.
CTGCATAATATCCTGTTTCGTATAATCCTTTCTCATACCCTCTCTTCCTTTCTTTATCATGAAACCATCAGCACAATTATGTTCCTGTCACATGAAAAAAAGGCATTCTTATTCCTCCACCATAAGAACGCCTTTGTTCTGTACCAGAATAACATTCTGCACACGTATTTGTCAACTATTCTTTCCCTGTTGCCCACGGAGCGCACGAAAGATAAAAGCGGCGAAACAAAGAACACAAGCGGAGAACTGCATGTAGCTGTTTGCAGACGTGTAGCGAAGAACGGCGCTATTTTCTTATCGGGTGTAACAATATCGCAGGGTAAATCGCACAGGACGTGCGATTTAGGCATTATGGTGCATGGATGCACCTAAATGCCGCCCCGGACACAACCACGCCCAACCACACCTGATTAGAAAATTCCCGTTCGCAGCTCCACGGCTGTGGACAGCTACATGCATTCCTACGCTTGCGCTCTTTGTTCTGCCGACTATATCTTCGTGCACTTGCCGTACCCTGTTATCCCTGCCGCACGAGTCCCGCTATGACCTCTGCCCCGATTTCCTGTTTCGGTTCAAATTCCGGTGAAGCAAGATAGCGATAAATAGACGATAGCAGCGCTCTTGCCTCCGGATACTGCTGTAAATTCTGTAATCCCATTGTGGAAAACAGCAGTTTTCCCCTGCCGCAGCGGCATTCCAATAACTTCGCCATAGGACGTAAGAAAGCATAGCTGTCCATCTCCGTAATAATGGCGTCATATTTTTCCGGTAAAATTACCGCACGCTGCACAGCAAAAGCCCACCACTGCCAGTTACTATGAAATTCCGTCGGGAAATCCCGGAAAAGCGGATGATTGGCGTCTATTAACTGCCCCATGCCTCCCTCTTGTCCCGGAAAAGTTCCTACGGACCAGAAATCCGTCGTAAACTGCGCCTGAATGGAACAGGGCAGCGCCTCTTTTGTAGAGGGCGGCGTTAAGTATACCGTCCGACCTTCTTCCAATGCTTTCTTTGCCCGCTCATCAAAATATTCTGTCTCCAGAACACCATCCGGACAAACCGATTCTACTGACGGATAAACCCAGACCGGATAAGAGTTTGATACGGTTCCGACAGATACCACCAAATTAAGACGCGCAGGCTCTTTAATTTCTTCCAGCGAAAACCGAAGTTCTCCTACTTCTGTCAACGCTCCCGCCGGACAAATAACATATGTTTCTGAATCCATTTTGGCGGAAAATCCCTGACCTGATAATTCATAATGCAGATATCCCGACAGCTCTTCTTTTCCGTAATTTGCTACCTTAACTTTCGCACAGAGCATTTCCGTATTTTCATATGTATATTTCGGCAGCAGAATAAGCGGCAGCTGCGCACGGAAAAATGCCTGAAACGCCTCAGGCTTTGCAAATGGGTATGGTTTGGAAGTTAAATGAGAATTTAACATACCTACCAAAGCCGTTCCCTGCCCTGGAAAATCCTGTAATCCCAACAGGGAAATACCCGAAAACTCTTTTGTCCGCATCGCCGCTTCCACTTCTTCCCGATAACAGATTCTGGCAAGTTCTCCGCTTGCCTCTACATACGTTTTCCACTTATCCGCCAGACCTCTTTCAATAACACTCGTTTTTATAAAGCGCAGATTAGCCGGGTCGGAAATTCCCGAAAACATTTCCAATTCGGTAAAGTCAGGTAACACCTCAAACTGTCCGACCTCAAAACTAAAAACAGGCTTTGCATAGGTCTTCCGAATTTCTTCCATCGACTTATCGTAGTTTGTCATAGCATTCGGATAACTTTTGTTCAGATACCCCTCCACATTTTCAAAAATGCCTCTTAAATCTTCCTTATAATAACGGAAAGAACTATAAAAATCGCTCTCCTCCTCACAGCCACTCTCCCCGTACTGCACATTCGAACCATCCGCATATAATCTGGTGGCATCCAGACTTTTCGCTGTCAATAAAAGTTCCCGCATCCGCTCATGCCCTTTTTCTGATGCGCATAATTCATTGCCGAGTGTCAGCATGACAAAAGACGGATGATTAGCAAGCGTCCGTATGATTTCCGTAAGTTCCGCCTTATAATAAGAAAAGCTCTCCTCTGATTCAAATGCATCTTTCGGGTTCCAATTGGACAATTCCGGCTGCATGAGCATTCCCATTTCATCTGCTGCCGTAAATGCCGCTTCCGGAGGGCAATGAGAATGAAAGCGCACACAGTTGACGCCATAGGAACGGTATATTTCCAAAACTCTTTTCCATTCCTCCACGGACATCGGTTCATATCCCGTTTCCGGAAATACCGCACAGTTTGCCTCTCCGCGCAGAAAAATCGTCCTGCCGTTCAAAATAAGCCGCCCTTCCGGACTGCTTCCAAAATCCCTGATACCGTATGTTACTGTTTTCGATGCGCCATTCGATAAGGAAGCGCATAATTCATAAAGATTTCCCTCTTCTTCATCCCACCGTCTGCTGTCTTCCCGAAGCGGCAAGACGTCCAATACAACCTCCGAAATCCCCTCATCCACCGATACATGCAAGGAGGCAGGTTCCTTTAATGCCTCCGATTTTACAGTAAGTATGCCATCCCAGCGTTTGTCGGCACAAATATCCGCTTTTACCGTCAGTTTATCTCCGGCAGGATACACGCGGACTGCTGACAGAAATACCGGCTCTTCCACGCGCAGTCTGAAATACCCCAGAATACCGTTCCAATTTGTCTGTGTCTCGTCCGTTGCGGCAGACGAATTCACAATAGCATCCCGTGGCAGTCCCGGATAGCTATTATCTGACAGCATTGTCACTTTATGGGTTCCTTCTAGCAGTCCTGTCACCTCGAATATATGCGGCGTACTGATTGACTGCTCTTCAAAAGGCAGCACTTCTTTATCATCTATGAAAAGTCCTAAGACTCTTGCCCGTTCTGCTTCCAGAAAAACGCGCTTACCTTGGTGCGCTTCGAAAGTATACTGTCTTGTCAGCCGCACGGCACCCTCATAGGTATATTTTCTGGTAAAACGCATTTTAAGCGGCTCTTCTCTTTGCCCGATATGATTTTCGTCCAGCGTGCCGGGAAGCTGTATCGTATAACTTGCTCCATCTCCAATATCCGCCTGCCAGACGCCATTTAAATCATATAACATCATTTTTATATCCACGCTCCCTTCTCAAATTCCGGTCATAATATGCCCTCTCACCTCATAAACTGATAAAAAGATTTTCTATGAGGATATTTTTATGAGTTCCAAAACCAAAATTGTTGTGCTGCATGTAAAAGAGTTGATATATACCGGGATTTTTGCCGTGCTTGGTATCCTTTTTGTCATCTTGCTCATCATTATGTTTCTGCCTAAAGATGAGAAAAAAGAGATTGCGCCTACCATGACACAAACCTCGACAAACAGCTATGTTCCCGGCATATACACGACCTCTTTGATTCTCAATGACAATGTAGTGGAAATAGAAGTAACCGTTGATGAAGAAAATATCAACTCCATACGGCTGGTGAATCTGGATGAGGCCATTACAACAATGTATCCTCTGATTCAGCCTTCTTTCGAAGACCTTGCGAACCAGATTATCACTAATCAAAGTTTAGAGGGTATTACATATTCCGATGACAGCAAATATACCTCCATGATTCTGCTAAACGCCATTACCGCCTCATTGGAAAAAGCTGTTGACGCAGATATCACCATCGAGATGGATGATACCGTTGAATAAGCGTACTGTCACGGAAGCTCCTCTACCTGTTTGATCCACAACTGCCCGCAGGCATCGGACGGCATCCGCAAATCTCCCCTTGGAGAAAGCGCTACGCTTCCGACTTTCGGTCCGTCAGGCAGACAGGAACGCTTAAACTGCTGTGAGAAAAAGCGATGGTAGAACGTCTTTAACCATTTTAAAATGACATCCTCTGTATACTGACCGGCGAACGATAACTTTGCTATGCGGTATATCTTCGCCGGTTCAAAACCGCACCGCAGCATATAATACAGGAAAAAGTCGTGCAGTTCATAAGGACCGACCAAATCCTCTGTCTTTTGGGAAATGACGCCGTCTACCGGGGGCAGCAGTTCCGGACTGACAGGTGTGTCAAGAATATCCGATAGAACTACCGAAAGCTGCTCATTTTCACAAGTATCGGCATAATATCTTACCAAATGCCTTACTAACGTCTTCGGTACACCGGCATTGACGCCGTACATAGACATATGGTCGCCGTTATAAGTTGCCCATCCAAGCGCAAGTTCCGACATATCGCCCGTTCCGATGACCATACCGCCCGTCTGATTAGCAATGTCCATCAAAACCTGCGTCCGCTCTCTTGCCTGCCCGTTTTCATAAGTCACATCATGCTTATCCGCATCCTGCCCGATATCTTTAAAATGGACTTTCACCGCTTCCTTAATGTCCACTTCCCGCAAATCCGTATCTAATGTTTTAGCCAGTTTACAGGCATTATCATAAGTTCTGTCTGTTGTGCCAAAGCATGGCATCGTCACAGAAATTATCTGTTTTCTGTCCATCCCTAACATATCAAAAGCGCGTACTGTCACAAGCAGCGCAAGCGTAGAATCCAGACCGCCGGAAATACCGATAACCGCCGACTTTGCCCCGGTATGCTCATACCGCTTCTTTAAACCGTAGGACTGAATAGATAAAATTTCCTCACAGCGTTTCTGCCTTTCCTCTTTCTGTGAAGGAACAAACGGCGCTGGATCAAAAACCCTATCCAGTTCCACATCATCTTCCTCCAAATGAAAAGGAACTATCTGATAGCCGTCTTTTCCCCTATGCATATACGTTGTCATCCTTCGCCTGTCGTGGCTCAAACGGTGAATATCAATATCCGCATAAATCGTCTCCATGCTGAAACGTTTCGCCTGCGCTAACATCGTTCCGTTCTCCGCAATCATATTATGTCCGCCGAACACCAAATCCTGCGTGGATTCTCCCTCTCCCGCAGAAGCATAAACATAACCTGCAATTAATTTCGCACTTGCCGATTTCACTAACATTTCCCGATAAACGTCTTTTCCTATCGTCTCATTGGAAGCGGACAGATTCACAAGCACGCTTGCCCCGGCAAGCGCATGCGCCGTTCCGGGAGAATCCGCCACCCAGATGTCCTCGCATATTTCACAGCCGACTACAAGCTCCGTCATGGAGTCTGCCTGAAACAGGATATTCGTCCCGAAAGGAATTTCTTTTTCCTCCCATAAAAACGTTTCCGGTATCTGATTACCCGGCGTAAAATGCCTTGTCTCATAAAATTCCGCATAAGCCGGAATATAGCGTTTCGGAATCATAGCAAGTACTTCCCCGTTCTGAAGCACAGCCGCCACATTATAAATCTTATGGTCTTTTTCCACCGGCAGTCCTATGAAAACCAGAGCATCGCTTCCCTCCGACGCTTCACACACAACCTGTAACTGCTCTCTTGCCTCACGGAGCAAAAGTTCCTGCAAAAACAAGTCCCCGCAGGTATATCCTGTCAGACACAATTCCGGAAAAACAATTATTTTCGCTTCTCTTTCTAACGCCGCCCCCATACAGGCGCAAATCTGTTTCGCATTATATGCCGGGTCCGCCACTTTTATCTTCGGCGTCACTGCCGCCGCCTTTACAAATCCATGCTTCATATTAATAACCATATCCTTTCTCAGCCTGCGACATTTGAATGCGACACAGTCGCTATGCGCAAGGCACAAATTCTTTCAACCTATTTTACTCAGCTCATCCACCGTAAAAGTGTAATCGGTATTACAAAAATAACAATGGAGAGTTACATCTTTTCCCTCTGCAATCATATCCTGTAATTCCTTTTTTCCCAAACTAAAAAGCACCTTTTCCACTCTTTCCTTGCTGCAGTTGCACTGAAACTGTAGCGACGCTTTATCCGTAATCGTGAGTCCCATATCTCCAAGCAAAAGCTCCAGAATATCCTCCGGCGAATTACCCGCTTCTAATAACGCTGTCACAGACTGCACTCCGGCAAGTTTTTCTTCGAGCTTTGTGATAATTTCCTCCTGTGCAAAAGGCATAAGCTGGATAATAAAGCCGCCTGCCTGTTTCACCGTATTGTTACGCTCCATTAAGACGCCTAACGCCACACAGGACGGCACCTGCTCCGATACGGCAAAATAATAAGTCAAATCATCTCCGATTTCTCCGGTCTGCAATGCCACCTGAGAAGAATAAGGGTCTTTCATACCCATATCCTTTATGACAGTCAGATAGCCATTGCCAATCAAGCCTCCCACATCCAGTTTTCCCTGTGCATTCGGGGGCATCATTGCCTGCGGCGAGAGCGCATATCCTTTGACATTTCCACCTGCGTCCGCCGTCACGGTCAGTCCCCCGACCGGTCCGTCTCCGCTTATCTGTAAAGTCAGCATGTCCTTTTCTCCTTTTAACATACTTCCCATACAGCATGCGCCGCTCATCAGCCTGCCAAGCGCCGCCGTAACCACGGGGCTCAAATTATGCCTGCGCCTTGCTTCTTCCACCAAATTCCCGGTCGTTACCGCAAATGCCCTGATTTGCGCATCCGCTGCTGTCGCCCTTACCAAATAATCTTCCCTGCTCATCTTAATACCCATCCTCTTATTTTACACATTTTGCCGCAATGTATATTCTTTCGCTTGCCGCAGTCACTTCCTCATGTGTATCTGCATCCACCGCCTCCAAAAAAGTCAGCCCGGCTTTTTCAAGCAGTTTTTTCATCTGTTCCAAACGATACCCCCGCTGGTAATGCGTTTCCTGAAATCTTCTGAAAGTACTGTCATCCCTATTATTTTCCACAAAAACAGTTAAATCATACTCATTGATTTCCTCTTCGGGATGATAGAAATTTTCCCATATGAAACTGCATTCTTCCCTGTTCTCCGCTATCGTCCTGTCACCAATCACGGTTTCATATTTATAGACTGTGTTAAAATCAAAAATAAATACGCCCTGCGGATATAAATAGTTATAGACAAGCCGGAAAACCGAAAGCAAATCTTCCTCGGAAAGCAGATAATTCAGGGAATCGCATACACTGATAACCGCTCCCACCGTACCATACAGTTCAAACTCCCGCATATCCTGTAATAAATATAAAATATCCAGCCCGGACTGCTCTCTTTTTTCTATGGCAATCTGTAACATTTCCTCGGAATTGTCCACCCCTATCATATCATAGCCTTTTTCCGCAAGAAGCTGTGTCAGCGTTCCTGTTCCGCATCCCAAGTCCAGAATGGAATTTTTCTCCTGCAAAAGATTGACATCCGTTATTTCCTCTTTGATTTCATAACGTTGAAGCAGCGTCATCAGAAACTCACACCATTCTTCATAAGGCGTTTCATCCATAAAAGTATCGTAAACTCTTGCAAAATCCGTATATGCTTCCATTTCCCCTGCATTCTCCCCCATTTTAAAAAATCGAGTGCCAACGCACTCGATTATGAAAGTAAGACTCCCAGCAATCCATAGGACACAATCGACATGATAACAGTTGCTATTGCAATGCCGAGCAGCTCTGCCAATATAGCTTTCTTAAAATCAATATCCAGAAGCGCCGCAATTAACGACCCCGTCCATGCGCCTGTTCCCGGAAGCGGTATGCCGACAAACAGCACAAGCCCCCAAAATTCATACTTTTTGATGTTATCACTCCGGCTCATGGCGCGGTTTTCCAATTTTTCAATCAATCCTCTGAAAAGCTTGATTTTCTTCATCCATTTAAAAATCTGTTTGATAAAAAGCAAAATAAACGGAATCGGAATAATATTGCCGATAATACAAATCGGAATCGCCGTTGTTATCGAAACCTCTAACAGCTTCGATACAAGCAGCCCTCCCCTCAGTTCCAAAATCGGAACCATAGAGATAATAAAAATAACAATCTCTTTTGATACATATTTCCCTAATGTATTTGCAAACCAAACTGCCAAACTCTCCATACCGCTATTTTCTCCTTATACGATTTCTTTTAATGCTGCAAACAAAGCATCCATCTGCCCATCCGTTCCAATCGTAATCCGCAGATAGTTATCAATTCGTGCCTTATTCCAATGTCTGACATAAATATCCCGTTCTTTCAGCTTTTCAAAAATCTCCTGCGCCCTGACTGTCTTATGGGAAGCAAAAAGGAAATTCCCATGAGAATCCGGGAACTGAAAGCCAAGCGCTGCCAGTTCTCTCTTGCTCCGCTCCCTTGTCGCAATGATTTTCGCACAGATTTCTTTGAAATAAGCATCATCCTTTACCGCTTCCGCGCCAAGCTGTAATGCCGGCCGATTCATTGTATAGGAATTAACCGCATATTTAGCATTATTCAAATACCTAATTACCTTTTCATTTCCTACTGCATAGCCGATTCTGGCGCCCGCCATCGCTCTTGACTTGGAAAAAGTACGGACAACGAGCAGATTTTCATATTTTGATAAGAGCGGCAGACATGTTGTACCGCCAAAATCAATATACGCTTCATCAATTATCACAATACTGTCCTGATTTTCCCTGATAATATCCTCTATGGCATCCACTTCCATAAAAATTCCTGTCGGTGCATTGGGATTCGGGAAAATCACGCCGCCGTTTCTGCCGGTATAATCCTCTTTTCTGATACGGAAATTTTCATCAAGCGGCTTTATCTCATAAGGAATTCGGTAAAGTTCCGCCCACACATCATAAAAAGAATATGTAATATCAGGGAAAAACACCGGCTTATCCGAGTGAAAAAAGGTCAAAAAAGCCATAGAAAGCACATCATCGGAACCAATACCGATAAAAATCTGGTTTTCTTTTACATGATGATACTCCGCAAGCAAAGCCGTGAGCGGTGTTTCTTCCGGAAACTCCGGATACAGGCGTAAATCCTGATACGCAAGCTCTTTCATCTTCTTTTCCACCATCGGCGAAGGCGGATACGGACACTCATTCGTATTTAACTTAATAATATCCTTTTTCTGCGGCTGTTCTCCGGGCACATAGGGCGCCGCTTTCCGCACATTATCTTCCCACTTCATCTATTCTGTTCCTTTCCCGTTTTTCTCAAACGCTTTCAGATGATTTTTCCTCCGCCAGTTTTTCATAAGCTTCCGCCTGCTCCCTATCTCCTAAAAGAGCATAACATTTGGCAAGAGCACGCAGCGGAATCTCCCCACTACTATGTATATTAAGGATACTCTCTGTTTCATACGCACCATTATAAAACCATATGATTGCTTCCTGCAAATCCTGACGCTCAAGAAAGTATTCTCCCAGCTCGCAGCAGATTTCCGCACACCCCTCCGCAGCGACCACTTTTACAGCATATTTGAAAAATTTCTCCGTATCTTTCCGAATCCTTGCCGCTCTTGCCACAACGCATGCCGCTTCTTTGATTTCATCCAGCCCTCTTGCCGTATCCAGACAGGACTCTTCAAAAAAAGTTTCGGCATTCAGAAAATCATGGTCGTCTCCGGAAATAAACAGCTCTTTTGCATAAATATTATGCAGTCTTTTCGATAAATGCGCGCCGCTTTCCGTCATCCGCACAAAAGAAGCCAAATCCCTGTCTTTGTGATTACTCTCCGGCATGTGTAAAATAGCAATATCACTGTCAAAAATCACAGGCTCTAACACGACCTGCTCATGAATAGGTTCTGCCCATGTAAAAGTCCGCAGCCGCTTAAAAAGTTTGGGACGCAGCTCTTTATCAAAATTATAAATGGTTCCAAAATCAAGCTGATTTGCATAGTACATCTGTACAATGTCAATTTCCGGCAAAAGCGTCTCTTTTAAGTGTAAAAAAGCCTTTCTGTTTTCTTCGTCCAACACTTCATCGGCATCTGCGGAATAAATATACTCCATTTCAGCCTTGGAAAAAGCAAAATTTCTTGCCGCCGAAAAGTCCTGCACCCATTCAAAATCATAGATTTTATCCGTATATTTCGCTGCAATCTCTTTCGTTTTGTCCGTAGAGCCGGTATCGACAATAATAATCTCATCCATAAGCCCTGCCACACTGTCAAGACATCTTGCAAGCAGCTTCTCTTCATTTTTTACAATCATACAAAGACTTATTGTAATCATCGTTATAACCATGCCTTTCCTCTGCCTGTGAAATAATGTATTTTTCACACTGCGCATGTCTGTCTTAGTATACCAGAACTTTCCTTAAAAGGGAATCTCTGTTTTCATTGCTCCGTTTTCCACAACAAGATAATTTCTACTCCCATCCGCATATACATACAGTGCCCGATACTGATTTTTCCTGCAAAAAGCCCGTCCCGGACAAATCCTGTAAACCGTTGTACGCGATAAATCCACCATCCGTTCGCCAATCCGAAGCGAAAAACCGCTGCCCTCTCTTTTGATTGGCACATACCCCAGATATTGGTAGCGGCTGCCGTTCCAGTTATATATCCGCGCCATGCTGTAACAAAGCGTATACAGCATAACAGCTACCAACAGAATAAGAATCAAAAGCAGTGCACTAATCATTATTTTAATATTATCATTCGTTATCATAAAATCTCCTGTCTTAATTATTCCTATTTTCTTTTATTTTTCTCCACACTCTGTCCAGTCCGTATTGCAATAGAAGCGGCAATATCACGCCTGCCAGCAAATAAACCATCTTAAACTGTTCCGCACCCTTTACCATATAATAGTAGTCAATATTACTCCTGTAAAGCTCCATGTCAAAATCTGCAAACCATGACGTATGTGCCGCAAATGCCGCAATCACCATCTTAATGACCATAAATGCCATTACATGATGCATCATAACCGCATATGTGTTCCTGCCAAGATACGTAATTCCTTTGCTCTTATGGGCAAGCGGCGCCAGGATTCTGGCAATACGCAGCCAGAACGCAATACCCGACACGGTTGTCACATATGGAATAAGCGGTCCGTTTGCAAAGCTCGTACACCATACACTGCTATAGGCAAGTCCGTTACACGAGAATGTCAAAATAAGCTGCAATCCGATAACAACAGCAAAATAGGGCAGATTGTCAAGAGTATCGTGTTTTTCCAGTTTCCGATGATAAAACTGCCCCATCTGAAAGCATGGATATAAAAACAAAATCCTGCCAGGCGCCTTATAAAGTCCCCACACATGCCCGCCAATCGCAAGCCATACAACTGCCATGCCGACAAGAAGAGTTCCTGCAAGTATCAAACCTTCATAACATAAATGAAGCTTCTTTAAGAGAAGGCGCATCACCATGTTCATGATCTCTATCACAAATAAAACTGGCACAAACCATGCCGCATAGTTGTAAATGAATTGATAACCGTGTAAAAAGGGCGACAGAAAAAGCGTTTGAAAACTGATGTCCTCCCCCATCGCAAATCCGTTTAGCCGAAGCAGCCATGCCAGAATACCATAAATGAGATTCCAGATAAAATAAGGCACAAGAAGCCGTTTTATCTTTTTCAGACAATAAGCAAACGGCGCCGCTTCTTCCTCTTCCCGGTAAAAATAGCCGGAAATAAACAAAAACAGCGGTACATGAAACGAATAATAGGGAAACAGCTCCCCTACCGTCAAAACATTATATCCCACATGACCCGCTACAATCATCACAATCGCAATCCCCGACAAGACGCAGAACGTCATGTTATATTTTTTGTCTTTATCATTCGTGCTTTCCAAATTCATCGCTCTCCTCTCAAGAATTACAAAGTAATTCTTGTAACCCAAGTCGCCAGACTTGGGTTTATTATAGCATATTCCCCCAAAAAATGTTATGATATTCCTATCATATGATAAACAACAGGAGACTCTCATGAAGAAGAAAATACGCCTATCCTATATCATATTATCTGCTCTATTCCTCATATTAGCTGTTGCAGCTATACTATTTTTCAGTATCCGTTTCTATAAAAAAACGGGTACTACTGCTGATATTCCTGTAATCGGCTCTGCATCCGATTCGCAAAAAACACCTGTTACCGAATACATTTCAATCTCTGAACTTACGGATGAAAATACACTCAATGCCGCTTTGCAGACAGAAACTCCAATGGATCCCTATTCCGATTTAAGCGTTCCTACTTATATTACCAAAGTAGATGATACATATTTTATTGTAGACTGCTATCATAATCAGGTCATTTATCATAAGAATCTAAGTGACCCGCTCAATGAATGGCATGTCATGACAGATGAAATCAATATGGGACATACGCTTGCCAGTGACGGCATCGTTTATTTAGTTGATGATACGGAAAATAACAGAATCCTGATATTTGAAAAAAAAGACGGCAGATTCCTGCATACACAGACTTTTTCTGAAATCGGAAACAGACCACACTATATTATTTATGATGAAAATACGGACACTTTCTATGCCTGGAGTTCCATGAGCGGAGAAATGTATCTTTTCCGCCACAATGCGGACGATACCCGGATGTATCTAACTGAAATCCGTAAAATAGAGTCACTCTCTGATGTCTATGTCCGTTCCTTTACCATTCTGGATGGCGATATCTACTTTGTGTCGGGAAATTCCAGCATCATCCGTGCGAATTTAAGCACTTTTGAAATTCTGGATACTTATCCTGTTCCCGATACAATTGCCGGTATGATTCAGCTTACCAAAATTCAAGACTATTTCTATCTGACTATTTCCACCGATATTGCCGGAAATCAGGACAATGCCACTATCATCCGCACAAAAAAGCTCTCCAACCTTAAAAAGGGCAAATACGAAGATATCTATGAAAACTTCATCGGCGGCGGAACGCCTTATTATATCACACACTTTGACGACGCCTTTTTCCTGACAGAACACCGCCTGCCCGGACATTCCATCTGGCAGTTTCAGGTGATTGACAACAGACTAAGCGAAGTGCAGACTATATACTGACTCTACACTTATTGTTTTCTTTTCAATACGCTTAGAGTTTCCTGCTCTCATTTGCTTTTCTTTCCACTTTTCTGACAACATCCAAGGGAATCTGTGTTACCTCTGACACCTTTTCACTCGAAAGACCACTGTTTAACATATTTCGTATGATTTCAGTTCTACTCTGTTCGATGCCTTGTTCAATTCCCTGTTTTCTGCCCTGCTCTATACCCTTCTCAATTCCAATCTCAAGAAGATTCATCTTCACAGCCTCCCATTCTTCCGATTGCTTCACTTCTTCTACAATCCTGTCTAAATTCAAAATCCGTTCATCCTGTATTACAATATCGGGATTCTCTAGCGTAGTATTTTTCATATATTGTAGCAGACTGATTAATTCCGGTCTGCCCTTTTTACTTGCCATATTAAGAAAAATTTTCTTTGTGCCATCCCCTAACGGCAAATCAGGTTCTTCCTCACACTGTTCGCTGAATGTATATTTTGCGCGGTCTTTTCCGAAAATATCTTCCTGCGTAATGAAAATAATAACAGTCGATGGCAAATGTTTATATCTGGTTTCCTTTCCCGATTTTAGGATAGGGGTATCAATCATCCCCTGATAAAATCTGGATCTCTTACGAACATCATCACCTTCCGAATCATTCTGCATCTCCATGTCGAACTGACGGTTCCGCATATCCAGTGCCCAGGCATCAAGCCGAATGGCACGCTTCCCGGATTTGTTCAATACAACCTGTTCTGCCTTCACTTCCCTCAGTTTTAAATCCGGTTCATCCAATATGATACTTAACACATTCTCATATGCCTCTTTTACTTTCATAACAGATAAAAATAAGGCAAAATCACTTAAATTGAACTGGTAATCCTCCGGCTTTTATCCTCCCTGCAGTTATTCAGTTGTAAGCAAGGAGTTTGATACAGGCGACATCATCACCCGGAATTTTCCTATGAACGGAAATTCGATAAGATACTGTTAGAATCTTAGATTTGTTTCTTTGCTTGCAGTCATTCTATCATACAACAAGTAAGCTTGTCTATTCTTTTTTGACAAAAACAATAAATAAAGGGCTGGAAGCTCATTCAAGAACCTTCAGCCCAGTCATTATTATAGGAGATCAATTATCCGAGGAACCATTTTCCTCCAGCATATTCTCAAACACATCCTCTGGTACCGGCTTACAGTAGCGGTAACCTTGCGCCACATAAGCGCCAATCTCCATCATAAGCTCCGTATCTTCCTCTGTCTCCACGCCCTCACAGACCACTTGAGCGTTCAGATCTTT
>CAZKOR010000070.1:0-17005 GCA_964554405.1 uncultured Bacteroides sp.
TGGAGAATCTCAGGGTACAGGTACGGGCGCCGGGGGATACCTGTCCGGAAAATGATTCCTTCAGCGCTTATTCCGTAGTGGAAGCTTCGCCCAAGATTCTGCTTATCTCCGGGCAGGGCACTAATATTTCGGAATTTGATTCTGTGTTACATGCGGCGGGCTGTGACTATCATGTAGTCTCCGCTTTGAATGCCCCGGACAATATCAATGCTATGTTAGCTTATAAGGCTGTTATGATAGCGGATGCCTATATTGATGATCTGCCTGTCGGCTTTTTAGAGAATCTGGAAACATATGTGAAGGATTACGGGTGCGGTTTTATCTGCTGCGGCGGTGAGGAAAGCTTTGCACTGGGCGGCTATCGGGATACGGTGCTTGAGACAGTGCTTCCGGTAGATATGCAGCCAAGGAATATAAATGAGATTCCTTCTATGGCTATGGTTATGGTAATTGACCATTCAGGCAGTATGATCAGTGAGTCTATGGATTATGGCGTCAGTAATCTGGATATTGCCATCAGAGCTGCAACGGTAGCGGTAGATAACCTGAGAGATTCGGACTATGTAGGCGTTTTGACCTTTGACGATCAGTATGCATGGCAGGTGGAGCTTAGAGAGGCGGATGACAAAGCAGCCATCAAGGATGCAATCACGCATATTAACGAGGGCGGCGGAACAACTATTAAGCCTGCGCTTTTGGAGGCATGTGAGGTGATTTCGGAAAGTGAGGCGTCCATTAAGCATGTGATACTCCTGACGGATGGCATGGGAGAGACGGACAATTTTCAGGATGTAATAAATGCTTATACCGCAAAGGGAATCACGCTGTCTACCGTAGCAGTGGGAAGAGATTCCGATACGCAGCTCCTTGAGCGGTTAGCAGATGGGTGCGGCGGCAGATATTATTATTCGGATTTGGTCAGCGACATACCCAAAATCTTTGCCAGAGAAGTATTTCTGGGAAGTGACAGTTTTATTCAAAACGGTGTATTTTCGCTGAAGGTGCAAAAGAACCATGAACTGACGAACAATCTTTTTACAGACGGCTGGCCCGTACTCTATGGCTATATTGCAGCAACCCCTAAGACAGCATCTATTCCCGTTATTGTATCTGACGATAAAGATAATCCGATACTTACGGTATGGCAATACGGACTGGGCAGGACGGTAGCTTGGAACAGTGATATTACCGGGGAGTGGAGCGGCGCTTTTGCCGGAGAAGACGACTATGTTCAAATGTGGAAGCGAATCGTAGATTATGCCACCGGAAATGCCGGCATGGGTGAAGACCGAGTGGATGTGATGACGGCAGGTGAACGGACGGAAATCACTTATCAGACGGATGATTATGGAAGCAGCACGGAGATTCTGGTGACGATGATTGATCCGCAGGGAGAATCCACGGAAGAGAAGTTCCATGCCACAGCGCCGGGAAAATATACGGCACAGCTTGCTACACCTAAGACCGGATTATATCACTTTAATATACGCCGCAGCGAGGCCGGAGAGATGAAAAGCTATCTGACAACAGCCGCCGCAGTACAATTTTCGGATGAGTATAAATTTGATGTGAGTACGGATTCCTATTTGAAGTTTGTGGAACAGTATGGCCGCCTGATTACAGAGCAGGACCCTGTCTTTACCCGAATTTCCACAGGGGCAAGAGAGAGCTACCCGCTGACAAACTGGCTGATTCTCCTTGCTGTCTGCCTGTTTGTTGCGGATGTGGCAATGCGGCGCTTCCAGTTTGTGCCGAAGATTGCACAGAGAAGGCTTCATGGAAGGAGTAAGGAGCAGGAAAAAGCGGTAGAAAATATGTCGCAGGATACGTTGAAGGAAGAGATGGAAGAAAAAGATTCTATCAGGAATTCGGAGAAAAAGAGAAAAGAACCGAGGAAACCCAAAAAGACGAAGCAGGCGGAAGAGACATTGGATACTTCACAGCTGCTTCAGAAAAAGGATGATAGGAGAATTTAAAAATGGAACAGAAAGCAAAAAGGATAGAATTTTATTTTGGGAATATTGGAAAACTGGCACCGCTCATTGCGGCAGCGGCAATGATTTTATGGGCGGCGGTCAGCCAGTCCAATGTAAACGGGTATGTGCTGGCATTTTTTGCAGCATTGATAACGGGAGTTATTTTTGCGAAGGATGAAAAGGCATACGGAGAAGCGTTAGTATATGGATTGAGCAAGCCGATGTTCGGAACAATTGTGATGGCGGTGATATTAGCGGCAATTTCGGGCAAGCTGATTTCAGCGAGCGGAGCAGTTCAGACGATTGCGGTATACGTGGTGGCAGCAGGCTTTACGGGAAAACTCTTCGTGGCGGCAACCTTTCTTATTACTTGCCTTTTAGCATTTGCAACGGGAACTTCGGTAGGGACATATTTTGTTGTGATTCCGATTTTGTTCCCTGTGGGCGTGATGGCAGGGGCTGCGCCGGAATTTATGATTGGCGCTATCGTGTCGGGCGCCGCATTCGGTGATAACTTAGGACCTATTTCGGATACTACGATTGCCTCATCTGCAACACAGCATGCGGATTTGGGAACCGTAGTAAAAACAAGAATGCATTACAGTCTGCCTGCGGCAGTGGGAGCGTTGATTTTGTTCCTGCTGTTTTCCAAAACCACAGACGGGAGTGCGGCAATCGAGGCAGCAGGCGGCACGGCAAATCCGGTCAGTCTGGTGATGTTAGTTGTGCCGGTGGTTATTATTGCGTTGTGTCTGATGAGAAAGCATCTGATTACCGCTTTGTCTTGGGGGATTCTGGCGGGTATCGCGGCAGGACTGCTTTCCGGCATTTATACGGTGGATGCGCTCGTTTCATTCCCCGGCGGATTTTCCGTGTCAGGGGCAATTATTGAAGCCATTACGGGAACGGCAGGTACGGTGGCAATGCTGATTGCGGTATTTGCACTCCTTGGCGTACTGGAATGCAGTGGTCTTTTTGAGAGTGTGGGCGCATTTCTGTCCCGTTTTGCGAAAAATGAGCGCAGCACGGAAACGTCAATTGTGCTCTCTGTCGGCATCCTGAGTATGGTAACGGGTGTTATTTCAGTAGCAATTGTGGCGCTTGGAGATTTGGTAAATGAGATTGGCGAGAAAGCCGGTGTAGACCGCTATCGCCGCGCGAACTTAATGGATTGCACAGGATGCGTCTTCTGCTTTCTGGCGCCCTGGACGGTGCATTGTGTCATTCCGGCACAGCAGTCCGCTCAGTTCGGGGAGGGCTTTGCGGTGGCTCCTGCATCGATACCGTTTGTGAACTATTATTCCATTTGCATGTTGGTGATGTTAGCGGTGGCGGTGGTTACAGGGTATGGGAGGAAGAATGGAAAGTGAAGAGAGGATATTATGAAGCTGATTGTGAGAGAACAATATCTGGACAGAATGAAGGCATTAGACCAATATTTGGTCAAATGTCTTTTTTTTGAAACAACAAAAAAGAGATACAATATAAAGGGAAAATATCCTCACCTAGTTTTTGTAATCGAAGTTTAAAATTCGTTTAGTATGCACATATTATATTGACGATATAAAGCAGTTTGCATATAATGAATAATAATGATGAAATGTTTTTGTATTATATGATAAAAGTGGAGGCGTGTAATATGGCGACAGTGACGAATTTGAATATACGAACGGAGAAAGCAGTGAAAGAAGCGGCAGAGAGTATTTTTGCAGAACTTGGTCTGAATATGACTACAGCAGTAAATATGTTTTTAAGGCAGACAATTCGGGAAAATGGCATACCTTTTTCTTTAAAGCTGAATACACCAAATGAAGTAACAAGGGCGGCTATAGCAGAGGGAAGGCGGATTGCTGCTGACCCGAATGTAAAAGGATATAAGAACCTCAGTGATTTAAAGGAGGCTCTGGATGAAGTATGAAGTTAAGTTCACCAGTCAGTTTAAGCGAGATTTGAAACTGGCAAAAAAACAAGGGAGAGATATTGATAAGCTTTTCGATGTGATAAACACAATTGCAGAAGGCATAAAATTGGATGATAAGTATCGTGACCATAACCTAAATGGTGAATATGTCGGATGTAGAGAATGCCATGTGGAGCCGGATTGGTTACTGGTATACGAAGTGATAGATAAGGTATTGGTCTTGATGCTTTACCGTGTTGGTACACACTCGGAACTGTTTTAAAAACAATGTACAGATGTCTGAAAACTGTAAAATATTCGTCAGAGAATTAAATATTCTATATAAAAAATCCCCTAATTTTGGATTTATTAGAAGAACATATACTCAAATTTTTGAAATTTCTTTTTAAAAACAGTTCTGTTGAACTAGGATTGCTATATAGGAAACAGAAATTTTCAACTGCTTATCACTTATACAGATGGAGAATCAAGTATTTTAATGGTTGTGTAGTGGATTCAGCCTTTAGTTTATGCATTTATAGCTTGACCCATATCGTTGACAATTCACTTAAAATACGCTACTTTTATACATAATAAACGCAAGCCTGACGGCTGGCGTTATGGGCAGGGAGAATCTTTATGGGAAAAATTATAAAAAATACCATAGTTACCATATTACTTCTGACATTAAGCGCTTCCACCGCTTTTTTGGTGTACTTGCACTTTTTTGCGTCAGATGATAAGGATTTTTCAGGGGAGTGGACTGCGAATCTGAACATGACGGAAGATGTGGCTGTCACAGCTTTTAACTGGCTGGAAGACATAGAAGCTGTTTCTGTTTCTTTGGAAGATATAGAGAATGATATGCAGGGATTGACTGTACAAGTCAACCTCGCTTTTGAACAGACTGATTCCGCTGCGGGAACTTTTAGGTGTTATGTTTCGCCGGAAAGTTATGATGCCTGCAAACAGGCTGCTTATGAGATATTTGCCGGGGAATTTCGGGAACTTTTGGCACAGAGACTTCACATGGCAGGCTATATGGACACTGCTGATGAGGAAGCAATAGAGACTCTTGTAACGGAAACTTTTGGGATGGACACGGTTTCTTACTTAATGTCTTATGCGCCTGCGCTTTTGCCGTCTCTGGAGGATTTACAGGAAAGGTATGACGGCAGCGGCACTTACGAAGTTTCTGATGACATTTTATTCAGATACTTTGAGTCTGATGGGAATGTTATTTTAAAGACAGAATACTTTATCCGGAAGGACTCCAGTTTGATTTTGCCAAAAGACAGCAGCCCTGTCGAATCTGATACGTTAAAGGCTTTTGAACCTGTGATATACACTTTAAAGCAGACCGAAGCGAGGTAGAAAGGAGATTCCATGAAAGCTATCCTACAGAAAGTAAGTGTTCTTATATTATCCGTTGTTCTGGTATGTTCCATCCTGCCAATCAGGGCGGATGCAAGTTATGAAATTCCCGGAATCTGTCGGATACAGGCAGATGGCGGTACGGCATACACGGTAAAAACACTGGATTATGCCTATGATTACAACACCTATTTTTCGCTGCGGGATATTGCGATGCTTCTTAAGGATACGGACAAGGAGTTTTCACTGGAAATCGGGAAAAGTACGGTTTCCTTATATCCGGGAAACAGCTATGTGCCCGTGGGAGAGGAAAATACGCCATGGGAAGATGACGAAAACCCGGATGTTTCCCTGCGGAGAAACGAATTTAAAGTAAATGAGCAGATTGTATATTACTATACATTGATCATGAAACTGCCCTCCGGCACATATGATTGCTTTATGATGGCAGCAGATTTGGCAATGATTCTGGATGTGGACATTACGATTTCGGAAGCGGGCGCTTTGGAGATTCATACACAGGAGCCGTTTCGCATCTCCCCTGTTTCTTTGGAAGAAGCGGGTTATTTTTACGGAGTCAACAGCGTGTTGGTAGGAGATGCAACCACCGGGGAAGTTTACTACCGGTATCAGTCCGATATATCCTATCCGATAGCCAGTACTTCCAAACTTATGACATGCCTTTTGACGATGGATGCTATTTCGTCAGGGCAGATTAGCCTCGATGATCAGGTCACTATTTCAGATGCGGTGCAGGCGCTTGCTGATTCAGGTGATGGGGTGATTCCCTTAAAAGCCGAAGAACAGATTACTGTGCAGGAGCTTTTATTGGGCGCACTTTTGCCCTCCAGCAACGAATGTGCATTGTGTCTTGCAGAAACGGTTGCCGGTTCGGAGGAAGTTTTTGTTGAAAAGATGAATCAGAAAGCACAGGAGTTGGGACTTTCCCAGACCGTCTTTTTCAACAGTAACGGTCTGCCTTCTTACACGGAGGATTTTGTTCCGTCAAAGCGTCAAAACAGTATGAGCGCAGAGGATATGTTCGGTCTGGTGTCCTATCTTTTAAAAGTCTACCCGCAGATTACGGACATTACTTCTATGGAAGAAGCTACTTTGGAATCTCTCGACCTTGAAGTGCGTAATACCAACCCGCTTCTGCACAATATGCCTGAAGTCACCGGCTTAAAAACAGGAACGACCAACAAAGCCGGAGCCTGTCTGGTTACCTCCCTGACTGCGGATGACGGCGTCATGGAGCATGACTTAGTCGTGATTGTCCTTGGCACCGAGGATTCCGTAGAGCGGGGACGTGTTTCAGGATTATTGGCAAGATACGCCTTGAATGCTTTTTATACGGGAGAAAGAGAAACGGAAGATGGGATGACTGCCCAGACTTACGGGGATTTACCCACACATGCCGAGGCAGCAGTGGATTGGGTTATTAGAGAGGCGAGGAAGAATAATTGAAAGATGTGTCATGATATAATAACCGGACAAATTTCTGTAAGATAAAAAGAACCGTGAAAAGAGGAGCAATTATGGAAACAGATAAGAGCATTGAGGAAATAAAAGGGTTATTATATGCGGAATAATTCCGTGCAGACAACTTGAAGTCCGCTTGACATAAGCATTCTTGCTTGCTAGAATAGTATCGTAGATTTTTGCGGTTTACATTCAAAAATATGGTTACTTAAGAGAGTGCAGGGGGGAAAGGCTATGTACCATTGCCATATTCAATTCTATATTGCGGGACGTCAGTGCAGAGCATTCGAAATCATCAGAGAAATGCCTGCACTGGAACATTTTACACATCAATTTACGCTAAGCGGCGAAATAGAAACTGCATTAGTTAAAGGCGCGGATGTCATCATCGTTAATCTGGAGGATATGGACGTAAAGGAGACGTTGCGTCTGCTTTGCCCGGACGAAAATGGGAAAAAGCAGATTATTCTGCTTGCAGATAGTTCCCGGATTGCACTTCTTGCGGGGAATTTTCAGAAAATTCACGATATATGGACAATGCCCATGACGGATGAAGAAATACGCTTCCGTTTTTTGAAATGGCAGCAGACTTACAAGATAGGCATAGATTACTGGCAGACCAGCCAGTATCTGGAATCCACAATCAATCATATTCCGAACCTTATCTGGTATAAGGACAAGAATGGTATCCATGAAAAAGTAAACGACAGCTTCTGCAAAACCGTCAATAAAACCAAAGAACAGGTGGAGGGACGCGGTCATGCCTATATCTGGGACGTGGAAGAGGATGACCCTGCCTGTATTGAGTCAGAACAAGAAGTTATGGCGAAGAAGGAAACGCATGTTTCCGAAGAACTCATTAAAACCGGTGAGGGTATGAGAACACTTACGACCTATAAATCACCGTTGTATGATTATGACGGAAGCGTTATGGGAACTGTGGGTGTAGCAATTGATATTACCCAGGAACGTGCTTACGAAGAAGAAATTACGAAAAAAAACCAATCACTGGAGACAATTTTTACGACGATAGACTGCGGCGTTATACGGCATACCATAGATGGGACACGTGTCTTGAGTATTAACCGGGCGGCGCTTGAGATATTAGGATATGATTCCTATGAAGAATTGATGGCAGAGGGGTTTAAATGGGTAGCGGCCTCTGTTGTGGATGAAGATAAGGAAATGCTGCAGGAACGTATGCAGACACTGCAAAAAGAAGGTGACAGTGTCAGCGTAGAGTACCGTGTTAAACGCAAAAACGGAGAAATACTGCATGTCATGGGCAATGTTAAACTCCTGATGGAAAACGGAGAATTGATATATCAACGTTTCCTTTTGGATTGTACGGCACAGAAACTGCAGGAAAAGCAGAATGAAAGTCGTCATAAAGAACTGATTCAAGCGTTGGGCATTGATTACAATTTGATATTCTTTTTTGACCTTGATACAAATGTTGGAATGCTGCTTCGGAATGATGATAGTTATGTACATAATTCTTTTTTTGATGGAGAAATATTGCTGCCAGAGAGTATGGAGCGCTATATTTCCGAATATGTATATGAAGAAGACAGAGGAATGCTCCGGCAGGCATTATCGATAGAAACAATGAGAGAGAAACTGACGGAAAGGAAAATGTATTATGTAAACTACCGTGTAGCACAGGAAGGTAAACTGGATTATTTCCAAATGAAAGCAGTCCGAACAGGAACAGAGGGGGGAAGCAACGGTATTGTTTTAGGGATACGCAGTGTGAATGAGGAAATGCGCAGAGAGATGGAGCAGAAGACTTTGCTTGAAGATGCGCTTATGAGGGCCAATAAAGCAAGTAAGGCTAAGAGTGCATTCCTTTCCAATATGTCCCATGATATTCGTACGCCGATGAATGCGATTGTCGGCTTTACGAATCTTGCAATTGCCCGTATTGATAATAAAGAGCAGGTAGAGGAATATCTTAAAAAGATTATGACATCGGGTAATCATCTGTTGAATCTGATTAATGATGTTCTGGATATGAGCCATATTGAAAGCGGTAAGATTCAGTTGGAAGAGAAACCATGTAATCTGCCGGATATCGTAAACGGACTGCGAAATATTTTACAGGCGGATGCTAATACCAAACAGATTGATTTACAGATAGATATGGGGAATGTGCGGAATGAGAATATCTGTTGCGATAAGTTAAGACTTAATCAGGTGCTTTTGAATCTGCTTAGTAATTCCGTTAAGTATACGGAAGCAGGTGGAACCGTCAGTTTACGGATCACGGAAAAATCCGGTGCGCCGGCAGGCTGTGCAATTTATGAATTTTATATTAAAGATAACGGTATCGGTATGAGCCAGGAATTTGTGGAACGTATTTTTGAACCGTTTGAGAGGGAAAAGACGTCTACGATCAGCGGGATTCAGGGAACCGGTCTTGGAATGGCAATTACCAAAAATATTGTGGATATGATGAACGGCACAATTGCTGTTAAAAGCAAGCAGGGTGAAGGTTCGGAATTTACGGTTATCTTTACATTCCGGCTGCATACCGGAACAAATGGACAGGAGCCGGCAGTGATTCCAGAAGATGGTGCAGGGACCGTTATCAAAGCAAGTGGAGAAGATAATGCAAAAGATGCGTCCGTAAAGAACGGCAGACGCCATACAGGACGTATTTTACTGGCGGAGGATGTAGAACTCAATCAGGAAATTGCCGTGGCAATTCTGGAAGATGCAGGATTTTCAACAGAAGTTGCCTCGAATGGGCAGATAGCTGTGGAAATGCTGGCAAAATCTGAACCGGGTTACTATCAGGCAGTGCTTATGGATGTCCAGATGCCGGTAATGGGCGGCTATGAAGCAACGAAGAGAATCCGGGAACTGGCAAATAAGGAACTGGCAAAGATACCGATTATTGCAATGACGGCGAACGCTTTTGAAGAAGATAAGCAAGAGGCTCTAAAATGCGGCATGAACGGGCATATTGCGAAGCCGATTGATATTCAAAATTTATTTGAAACACTGGATGCTGTATTGTCATAATTTTCTGCTTTATTTAAACAGTTATAGTTGACAACTGTAGTGTAATAGTGTTATGTTAATGATAGTGAGTTTTGACTAAAAAGTGACAGGTTATTAAAATAATGATTAAGGAGATGCCGGAGATTATGGATACGGAAAAGAAGAAAAAACAAATATTGATAGTTGATGACGAAGAAGTCAACAGAGAGATATTGAAAGAAATGTTCCGGGATGGGCAATATGAACTGATTGAGGCGGAAGACGGTGAGGATGCCATTGCCAAATTGAAGAGTAACGACCGTATTGTGCTGGTATTGCTTGATATTGTTATGCCTATCATGGATGGTTTCGGGGTATTGCAATATATGGATGAACAGAAATTGTTGGCGGACATACCGGTCATTCTGATTACCAGTGAGGATGCGCTTGACAGTGAAGATCAGGCATATTCCTACGGTGTGGCGGATGTTATACATA
This sequence comes from uncultured Bacteroides sp., assembly GCA_964554405.1. Classification (GTDB taxonomy): domain Bacteria; phylum Bacillota; class Clostridia; order Lachnospirales; family Lachnospiraceae; genus UBA3282. The sequence continues at coordinate 10,216 of CAZKOR010000070.1, forward strand.
AACCTTTTTATCCACATATTGTAAAGAGAAGAAGTAAAAATATCATTGAGTTGTACCGCCACAAATATCATATGGAGCAGCGCCTGAAAGAGCAGGAAGAGGAAATCAGACAGAAGGAGAAGAAAATCCGCGAAAACTCTGAGTTTATGATTGATACGCTCAGCTCGGTTGTAGAAGCAAGAAGTGCGGAGACCGGAGAGCATACGAGGAGAATTAAATATTTCACAAGAATTATGTTGAAGTATCTTATGAAATATTACCCTAAATACGGCATTACGCAGGAGCAGGTTGATGAAATCGCCAGAGCATCGGCACTGCATGATATCGGTAAAATCGGTATTCCTGATGCTATTTTATTGAAACCAGCGCGTTTGACACCGGAAGAATTTGAAATTATGAAAACCCATACGACAATCGGGTGTGAAATATTGGAGAAATCTTATAAGGATCAGACCAGTGAGTTTTACAGATATGCTTATGACATCTGCCGTTATCATCATGAGAGATGGGATGGCAAGGGATATCCGGACCACTTAGTGGAAAATGAAATTCCGATTTATTCACAGGTCGTTGCTATCGCGGATGTTTATGATGCACTGGTAAGCCCCAGAGTTTATAAGAGCGCATATGCCAACAGCATGGCATACGACATGATTATGAATGGCGAATGCGGTCAGTTTGCACCGGATGTATTAGAATGCTTTGCGCTTGCTAAAGAAGACTTCTTCAATATTGTCGAAGTAATTAAGATGTTTGACTTTGCATAAAAAATGAATAGTAGGCAGCAAAGAAATGTGATTTTTTTGCTGCCTTTTAGCATTGTAGTGGGGGGATATGATGGACTGGAACGAAAATGGGGCGTTTCCGATTGAAGATGCGTTGGAAATGATTTTTGTGTTTAACCAGGCTGGCATAATATCATATGCGAATGCCACCGCCAGAAAGAAACTGGAATATGAAGATGAATTGTGCGGCAAAAGTATTAGTGATATTTTTCCGGGAACATTCAAAGATGCGGAGGGCGCTTTTGAGACAGACTATCAGTTCGGAAACGAATTGCAGGCGCTGGTGGCATATCGAAAAAATCTTACCTGTTTCCCGGTAGAAGCCAAAATCATAGAGAGCAGCCGTCATCAGAATACCTATATCTGTATGGCAAACGATACGTTGGAAAAAGAATATTTAAACAGGGAAATAGAGCATGTAAAGCAGGAAGCTGAGCAGGCGTTGAAAGTAAAATCAGAGTTTGTGGCAAATGTGACGCATGAACTGCGTACGCCGGTAAACGGTGTACTCGGTAATACCAGAGAACTGTTAGATGAAGTGACAGACGAACATATTGCAAAATATCTGCGCATAATTGAACGCTGCTGCGGCGATATGAATAAAATTATTAACAACATCCTTGATTTTTCCAAGTTGGAAGCAGGAAAGTTTTTGTTAGAGCCGCGTGAATTTGATTTCAGAAATATGTTAGATTATGTGCGTTCGCAACATATTAATAAACTGACAGAAAAGGGACTGGGCTTTTTCATGACGGTATCACCGCAGATACCAACGCATATAATAGGAGATGAACTGCGCATTGTGCAGATTTTGAATAACCTGCTCTCAAATGCCCAGAAGTTTACGACAGTAGGGAAAATTACGGTCGAAGTCGTAAAGACGGCGCAGGTAAAAGATAAAATAGAACTGTTTTTTATTGTGAAAGATACCGGTATCGGCATTGATAAAGCAGACAGGGATAAACTATTCCAAAGTTTTTCCCAAGTGGATGCTTCGATTTCCAGAAAGTATGGCGGTACGGGGCTTGGCTTAAATATTTGTAAACAGCTTGTGGAATTGATGGGCGGTAAAATTGAAGTGGAGAGCGAGAAAAATAAAGGAAGCACATTCTCATTCTCTATCTGGGTAGGAGCCAGTGAGACAGAAGCAAATGCGCTTCAGTCGGAAGCTGACAGTACAAAGGCAACCCTTTTTGCCATGTCGCCACAGGAAGATGACGACGGCGCTGCGGAAAATATGATACAGTACGGAACGCCGGAGAATAAAGAGGCGTTGAAGAAAAATCTTTCAAAGCTGATTCTTTGTGTAGAGATGGAAAACTGGGAAAAGGCGGAGATGTTTATGGAAACCGTCAGACAGCTCTCACAGGGGGCACCGCGTGAGATAAGCCGAGTGATTTTGAAAATGAAAATGGCGGTACAGAAAGAAAGCTATGATAAAGTAAGTGCCGGATATGAGGAATTGAATACTCTTCTATAAGAAAAGGAGGGAATCGCGTTCAATGGAATATGATAGAGAGAATGCAGGCGGCGAAACGGTACTGATAGTCGATGATATTGAGACAAACAGACTGATTCTGGAAGAAATTATAAAAGATATGGGATGCGCTCCCATTCTTGCGGAGAGCGGTGAGGAAGCATTAGAACTGGCAAAAGCAAATCTGCCGGAACTGGTGCTTAGCGATATTTCCATGCCGGGGATGGATGGCTACGAACTATGCAGAGAGCTGAAGAAGGATATGAATACGAACCAGATTCCCGTTGTCTTTATATCCGCATTTGATGACCCTATGGACATTGTGGAGGGGTTTTTGATCGGGGGAGAGGATTATATTACAAAACCGTTTATTCCGGAAGTCGTACAGGCACGTGTAGGCGTTCATCTGCGTCTGCATGAAGCTAAAAGAGAACTGATGGAGATGAACAGACGGCTGCAGATTTCCGTGGGTGAGCAGTTAAAACAGATGGAACTGGAAAAGAAGAATATCTTATATGCTCTGGCAAATATTGCAATGCAGAATGCCGATTATGAGAGTGATTATATGGAGAGACTAAAATGTAACTGCGGTATTCTGGCACAGGGCATGCAGCTTTCTCCGCTGTTTGAGGATAAGATTTCGGATACTTATGTAGATACGGTAGAACTGGCAGCGCCTTTGTGTGATATCGGAAATATCGGCGTGCCGATGGAACTGTTAAAGAAAAAGGATAAACTGACAGAAGACGAAGAAGCTACCCTGCGGACTCATACCGATATAGGCGCAAAACTGCTAAGCGACTTATATGTCAACAGTGATTATAATGAATTTATCAATACGGCAATTGATATTGCACGCCATCACCATGAGAATTGGGATGGCAGCGGCTACCCTGATAATCTGAAAGCGGAAAAGATTCCGCTTGCGGCGCAGATTGTTGCAGTTATGGAGCGTTACACTTCCCTGACTGAGAAAGATGCCCACAGCCGGGAAGAGGCGCTTGCATGTATGGAAAAAGAATCCGGCATACGGTTTAATCCGGATATTTATGGGATATGCTGTAAGATATCACGGCAGTTTCATTAAAAAACGATTGATTAGTTTTGAGGAGTAGAAAAATGGCAGCAGATGAAGAATATCAGAAAATTTCTTTAATGATGACAGATGAAGAGCTGAAACGAATTTCAGTATTTATGAAACAGCGTTATGGAATAGAACTTGGACAGAAGAAAGTAATTGTCAGCGGAAGGCTGCAAAACTATGTAAAGAAGAACGGCTGGAAGAATTATCATGAGTTCATGGATGCGGTGGAACGTGATAAGACAGGCATGCAGGAGAAAATACTGGTTAACTTCCTGACAACAAACCATACATATTTTATGCGTGAGTTTGAGCATTTTGATTATATGAGGACTGTGGTACTGCCCTGGCTGCGGACGAAAGAAACAAAAAATAAGGATTTGCGTATCTGGTGCGGCGCGGCTTCCACAGGGGAAGAACCCTATATGATAGCAATGGTCTTATCTGATTTCTTCGGTCTTGAAAAAAATCAGTGGGATAAAAAAATACTGGCGACGGATATTTCAACTAAAGTATTACAGCAGGCGATGTTAGGGGTTTACAGTGCAGAACAGCTTAAGAATCTTCCGGAGCAGTGGAAAAGGCATTTCTTTAGGTCGGTTGCGGGCGGAACCCAGTATCAGGTAACGGACGAACTGAAAAAGGAAGTTCTTTTCCGAAAGTTCAATTTAATGGACCCGCTTCCCTTTAAAAAACCGCTGCACGTTGTATTTTTACGAAATGTCATGATATACTTTGATGATAATACAAAACGTGATTTGGTACAGAGAATATATGATGCGATGGTGCCGGGAGGATACTTCTTTATCGGCACGACGGAGACAATCGACAGAAGCAGTACGCCTTTCCAGATTATTCAGCCGTCTATTTTCAGAAAAAGGGAGGGGAATTAAGACTTATGCAGCCAATTAAAGTATTAATTGTGGAAGATTCCATTGTATTTAGAGAATTGTTGGTTCAGAACCTCAGCAAGGATCCGGCGATAAAGATTGTAGCGACTGCGAAAGACCCGTTTGAAGCAAGGGATCTTATTCTGGCACACAAACCGGATGTCATGACTCTGGATGTGGAACTTCCCAGGATGAACGGAATCGAATTTCTTCGGAAACTGATACCGCAGTATCCGCTTCCGGTTGTTGTTATCAGTGCATTAAGCGATAAGGTATTTGATGCGATGAATGCCGGAGCCGTAGATTTCGTGGCGAAGCCGGCGGTATCCAACCGTATGCAGTTAGAGGATTTTATAAAAAACGAACTTATGGTAAAGATTAAGATTGCATCTACTGCAAAAATAAGCAATATTAAGAAAACGGTTATGATGCATCAGGAGCATCAGGATAATCCGGCCTTACAGAAAAATAATTTAATTGTGGCAATCGGAGCCTCTACAGGAGGAACAGAAGCTATTTTCTCCGTTGTCAAAGATTTTGGGACCGATATACCGGGTATTGTCTGTGTGCAGCATATGCCGCCTAAGTTTACGGAAATGTATGCCAAGAGACTGGATGACCAGTGCCGGATTTCGGTAAAAGAGGCGGAAAACGGTGACAGAGTGCTTCCGGGGCATATGCTGATTGCGCCGGGCGGCGACAGGCATATGCGTTTAATAAAAGTAAACGGGGTTTATCATGTGGAAGTAAAAGAAGGTCCAAGAGTGAACGGACACTGTCCGTCAGTGGAAGTATTGTTTGAGTCGGTGGCAAAAAGCGCCGGACGAAATGCCGTAGGTATCATTCTGACAGGGATGGGCGGTGACGGCGGAAAAGGACTCTTATCCATGCGCAGAGCAGGAGCAAGAACAATCGGACAGGATGAGTCTACTTGTGTAGTTTATGGAATGCCCAAGGTTGCTTATGATTTGGGAGCGGTGGAATACCAGGAAAAACTGGGTGATATCGCTGGACGAACATACGCATTGTTAAATAAAATGTAAAGGAGAAAGAATATGAAGATTCTATTAGCCGAAGATGATTTTGCGACACGAAAATTTATGGTAAATTTTCTGTCAAAGTATGGTGAATGTGATGTCACTGTGGATGGTATGGAAGCAGTAGACGCATTTATGATGGCTCTGGAGGATGGAGAACCGTATGATTTGATATGTCTTGATATTATGATGCCTGTCATGGACGGTTATCAATCGCTTGTAGGTATTCGTAATCTGGAGAAAGAAAGAAACATACCGGAGGATAAAGCGGTTAAAGTTATTATGACAACAGCGTTGAATGACGAGGCAAATGTAAAAATGGCGTTTGAACTGGGATGTACGATTTATTCCGGAAAGCCTATCGATCAGGAGAGATTTGAGACAGCGCTTAAGAAACTCAATCTGATTTAACACAAGAACTTATTTAGAATATGCAGGAAAGGAGAAGGAGATGGCGGAAGATTTTAATACAGACGGTATGCTGGATATGTACCTGTTCGAGAACGGTCAACTGTTAGAGCAGCTGATGGAAATGGTTCTTGACCAGAAGGATGCGGATTGTTTTGACGAAGACAGCATTAATGAAATATTCAGAACCATGCATACGATTAAAGGCTCTTCGGGCATTATGATGTTCGATGAGATAACGGCTGTAGCGCATAAGCTTGAGGATGTTTTCTACTATCTGAGAGAATCCCATCCCGAAAATGTACCTCACTTAGAATTGGTGGACCATGTATTGGAGGTAGAGGACTTTATCTCAAATGAGCTGGAGAAGATTCGTAACGGCGACCCGGCGGACGGTGAATCAAAAGAACTTGTTGCAAAGCTTGATGAGTTCCTTGAAAAGATTAAAGGCGGCGGCAAGGGCGGAAAGAAAAAAGGTGAAGAACCGCCCGAAAACAAACATGAAGAGCCGAAACAGTTTTATATTGCTCCGGTAGCTACAAGCGCAAGTCACTTTTATAAAATTTATGTTTCCTTTTTCCCGGAAACAGAGATGGCAAATGTACACGCTTACAAAGTAGTATATGCCCTGAAAGAAATTGCAGAGGATTTGCTGTATTCCCCGGAGGATATTATTTCCGACCCGGACTGTGCGGAGACAATTATTAAAGAAGGATTTAAGATTCTTTTGCAGGCACAGTGCAGCGAAGAGGATATCAGGCGGATTGTCGGTGTCGGATACGATATTGACAAAGTAGATGTCTACGAATGTAAGGCAGAAGAATTTTTGCAAGGGTTCGATTTCGGTGAGCAGGATGCTGCATCGGCGCCGATCATTGACCTTGATTCGAGTGTGGAAGAGATAGATGCGAGAACACAGGGAGCAGAGGCTGAGGCTCCTAAGGAAGAAAAGAAACCTGAAAAGCCTGCCATTGCACCTGGTGATTTCGTTATTAAATCAAAAGAACCCGGTAAACAGAAAAAGCTGGCAAAAGATAAGCCTAAGGGCGAGAAAGCTACTTTCATCAGCGTAGATGTAAGAAAAATGGACCAGTTGATGGATTTGATTGGAG
>CAZKOR010000071.1:0-16918 GCA_964554405.1 uncultured Bacteroides sp.
AACAGACCGGGTTGTGGAAAGGAAAGAAGTGCCGCTGTTTGACAACAAGGCATTTAGAGAGGCAATCATTAATGCTGTCCTGCATAATAAATGGGCAGAAGGAAATGAGCCTATGATTTCTGTTTTTTCTGACAGGATAGAAATCTTGTCAAGAGGCGCTTTACCACCAGCCCAGACGATGGAAGGCTTTTATTTGGGGGAATCTGTACCTGTGAATGAAGAGCTGTCAGAGATATTTTTACAGTTGCATATAAGTGAGAAATCAGGACGGGGAGTTCCCAAAATAACAGAAATTTATGGTAAAGAGGCATTCATATTTAGGGAAAATTCAATTGTTGTAACTATACCGCTGAAAAAAATTAAAAAAGCTGGGAATAAAGCCCCCAATAAAAAGCCTTTAAATGTGAGGAGAAAGAGAATATTGACAGAGATGAGGGATAATCCCAATATAACAGCAGAGGAACTTCGCAGAATCTTAGGGATTAGTAAAACGGCAGTAGATAATAATATTTTATTTCTGCGTGAAAATGGATATATTGAGAGAGTTGGTTCAAAAAAACAGGGTATTGGAGTGTATTATAAAGCGCAGAGATAAAAGTTCAGATGAAGATTTGTCAAGATATCTTAAATCAAAATATCAATTAAGAGGGTGGGGATTTAATAGGCATCTTGTTTTTGAGAGAAACTTGCTGTTTGTAATGTCGCTTATGGCTTATTAGAGTCAAAATCAGAGGAATTTTCAGATATCATACATGAAATTGCACAGACGGAAAATGGAAATTGAGGAGTGATAAAAGTATGGAGCAAAGGATGTGAAGTGAGTATTGAAGAATGACAGTAATTTATTCTTTTTATGCAGTTTGATTGAATTTATCGGCAGGCAGCAGCGGCAGAAACGGGAAACGGTCGTTTTTGCTCTTGGGGAAAAAACATTGCGCCGCATTTATAAATATGCAGATGTTTTACATTGTGAGCCTATTGAAAAAACAGCGGATGAGTTTATTTCTTCTTGTGACATTCCGGTTGGGAGTTTTGATAATGAGACGAAATGTAAGTATGATTTAATTAAGACCTTAATAGAGGTATATACGTCATGGATTGATGGGGCTATTTCAAATTATAACTCGGATTTTTATTATCAGCCGCGTGATTATATCAGTGAGTGTTATCGTGAGGGAAATGTTATATAAAAATGATTGTTGAAAAAGAGAGAAACTGATTATGAAAAAAAGAGCAGCGATATTCGCATCTATAGCAGTGATAGTATTGGTGATTTTTGCTATTTGGTTCAATACCACTATTGACCTGATGAATTTAGATTCTAACGAAGTTTCGGAAATAGTGGTGTTCAATGGGAATACAGGAAAAAAGACATGTATTACAGATGAATCTCAAATTGAGAATATCATTAACAATCTAAATGATATTAAGTTGAAAAGGTGGCAGCCATCTGTAGGCTATATGGGATATAGCTTCAAGATGACGATTTATTTATCTGATGGTAAGAAGGCGGGCGGATGGAATGATTTTATTATAAATTCCGGTGATACGATACGTAAAGATCCGTTTTTTTATACCGTTATAGAGGGCAGCATTGATTATGATTACATAGCTGATATTGTGGATTGAGGAGATATTACAATGAAAAAACTTTTTCAGGCAATCAGACAGGGAAATTTGAAGGGATTTATAGGAGTGTTTGAATGACTTTAGAAAAACTTATAGCAGAACTGAATTATGTAAGCGACATTGGGCAAGCAGTGCAACGGAAAATCCTTAAAGATTCAAATTTAATTAAGAAAATAGCCGAAACAGCGTATTGTGGAGAAAATTTCAATTATGCATTATGTAGGCGTATGCCATTAACACGTTTAGCCGTTATTACATATCTACTGCTTCATAAATATGATGACTATAAATCCAAAGAGATTCCAGACAATATTATTTATGATACATTTAGAGATGTTTATTTAAGAGCAAGCTTATACTATAATAGAACTAACAAAGTTGGTATTTCAAAAGATGATGTTGTATTTGGATGAAGAAGGCATCGGGGAACCATACATGACTTTTACAAAGGAACAGAAAGCAACATTGCCTATTGGTGTTCCTGTGTTGAACTGTCACATCCAGAAAGGAGCAGATTTGAGTTATCAATCGGTGGAAGAATCTTTGAATAATGCAAAGGCTTTTTTTATGAAATACTTTCCTAATGTACAATATAAAGCTTTTCTCTGCTATAGCTGGTTGCTTTATCCGCCTATGCTAAAACACCTTTCCAAAGAATCAAATATCCAACAATTTGCAAAGCAGTTTAACATTATTGGGTTTTGTAATGACCCTGAGCAGGCAATTGAAAATCTTTTAGGAAATGTGAATAAGCGCATCTCCTGCAATATTTCAATATAAATCAGTGTCAACAGAAATTAGCAGTCAGGGTTTGAAAGTGAGGATACTTATGAAATACCAAAATAAATTTGAATTGAAATTGACTTTATTTTCAATAATTATTTATTATGCATTTTTTATAATGAGTAATATTATATCAAATAATATTTTTGGAATAGGATACGTAATAGTTGTTCCGGTTCAAGTTATACTGTTTGGATGTATATTATTTTATTTAAAGCGGAAAAATTTATTATCTTATTATGGAGTTTCATCAGTTTCCAAGCTAAATCATAAAAAGCTTTTATTTTATATACCATTTATCATTATTAGCTGTTTAAATTTTATAAATGGAATAACTATTGATAAAATTACATTAGAATTGTTTATGGCATTTTTTGCAATGTTTTTTACAGGTTTCTTTGAAGAATTATTATTTAGAAGTTTTTTAGTTAGATTGTTTTTACATAGAAGTAAGATACTTGCAATAATGATTCCAAGTTTACTTTTTGGGATTGTGCATTTATTTAATTTGTTAGGTGGAGCAGATATAGCACAAACTTTATTACAAGTATGTTATGCCTCAGCTTTTGGTTTTATGTGTACTGCTTTCTTTTATAAAACCGATAACATTATTCCTTGTATGATATGTCACAGTTTAGTTGATATGATATATGTTATAACACCATCCGATTCGCTGATTAATGATACAATTTTTTCAATTATAGTTATTTTATTTGGAGTAATTTATGGTATATATTTGATGAAAAATAGTTCTTATACAAACTTATAAAACCTCTAGTTTGCCGGATTGCAAAATCAAAAGTTTATGGGGAAGATGAAAATAAAAATGAAATTTCTTTAATTGTGAGGGCGTTACAGTGAAGAAGATATATAATAAGTCACCGGTAGTTTATGGTATACTATTAGGAGAAGTGTTATCAATATTTTTTATCCTGTTTGAGTGTTTTCTTGTAGCAGCAGGTATATCGGAGTGTGGAGTAATAGCAGATTCCTGCATCCGCATTGTGTTCGGTATGATTGCACTTTTACTGATGAGAAAAACTATTTATGAAGAAAAGTTTTCAAAGCTGTTTACGGCAAAGATTACCAAAGAAACTTTGTTATACTGTATTCCGTTCTTCCTATATTTGTCAGTGCAATTTTTGTACTTCCCGATATCAGGCCATTTGACGGGTGCTTATACTTCTTACTTTTTGTTAGTTTGTGTTCAGGAGTTGGCAACCGGTTTTTGGGAAGAAGCCGCATCCAAAGGGCTTGTAATGAGTGGTATGCTTTTAAAGTGGAAAAACACCGCTAAAGGCAGAATAGGAATGGTCTTTATCACAGGAGTGTTGTTTGGTACACTGCACATTCTCAATGTGCTTATCAATCATGATATTATAAGTTGCTTATGGAACGCCTTGTATGCCAGTGCGTTTGGTGTATTTCTGGCGGCAGTTTATTTACACTCGGAAAGCATTGCGCTTTGTATGGTTTTGCATGCCGTATGGGATATTGTAATCAGAATACCGCGTAATTTCTGTGAGGATATCAGTGAGGGGGCAGCTTTAAATTTTATCTACATATCACAGGATGTGCTTGAACTGGGAGTGTTCCCGATAGTTGCAATTATAATTTGTATATTATATAAAAATAGATGTGATGCTTTTGGGGCAGAAAGTAGATAAGAGGAATCTATATGAGTGAAAGACCTGCTTTAGATAGAAATTTAGATTGTAAGACATTTCGTGATTTCTATTATTTGAAAGAGGAATTAGTAAATTTTTGCAGAGAAAATGCTCTTCCTGTTTCAACGTCAAGAAAAAAAGCAACAGCAATATCTGCTATTAGTGAAGATACAAAAATTGAAGCAGATTTTGTTTGTTCGGAAAAACATAGGGCATTTTTTAGGGAACATATTGGAAGTCATCAAGTGCTGGAAATACAAAAAGCAATTACAAGGACATAATCGCTATGAGAAATCAGACCTTATAGCAATAAATTGCGAACTTCCGGATTGCCGAACATTAAAATGACGGCGCAGTATACTGCTATGTTTTTAAAATTATTCTCACATATGATATGATGTATAGGTGAGGGATAAAGTGAGGAGTATAGTTTGTAAGTTGAGGAAAGGCGTGGAAATTAGTATGGAAAGTATAAGGGCGCTTGTAAATCGTTTAATTGCATATACATCAGAGGAAGATTGGTTTGAGTTTAAAGATAGTTGGTATGATGCTGTTGGTATCGGGGAATATATTTCTTCTATGTCTAATGTAGCGGCTATGTATGGTAGAGAAAGCGCATATGTAATTTGGGGCGTAGATAATAATACGCATGGTCTGACAAATACTTCTTTTGACTATCGCAAAGACGTAAAAGGTGAACCATTAGAACATTTTCTTGCAAGACAGATTACACCTGATATAAATTTTAGATTTGAAGAACTGAGTATCAATGAGAAACGCATTGTTGTATTGGTTATACCGGCGGCAAAAACTGTCCCGACTGCTTTTGGTGGAAACAGGTATATGAGAATTGGATCAAGTAAGGTAAATTTGAATAAATATCCTGAGCGTGAATCAAAATTGTTTGACGTGTTACGAAATGGACTTCCGACGGTGGAAAGCTTGGAGAGCGATACACAAGAACTAACTTTCCGAAAATTGTTTCTTTATTATGAGGATAAAGGGATTGTATTAAATAAGAATACCTTTAAGAAAAATCTCCATTTGCTGACAAAAGATGGGAAATATAATCTTTTGGCACAATTATTATCGGATAATAGTCAAATCCCTATAAGGATATCTATTTTCCAAGGAAAGGATAAAGCGTCTCCATTATATTCTGTTAGGGAATTTGGAAACAGTTGTGTACTAATATCGTTAGATAAAGTATTAGAATACGGCGATGTAATAAATATTATGCAGGCAGACGAATTAAATAGGCTTGTGGAAAGAAAAGAAGTGCCCTTATTTAATCAAAGTGCATTCCGCGAAGCGATTATCAATGCCTTTGTCCATAACTTATGGGTAGACAAAAATGCGCCAATGATTACAGTATATTCAGACCGTATAGAAATATTATCCAGAGGTACACTTGCACCCAATCAGACCTTAGAAGGTTTTTATTTGGGTGAATCTGTTCCTGTCAACAGATGTCTTTCGGATATTTTTTTGCAGTTGCATATTAGTGAACGTTCTGGCAGAGGTGTTCCGGTTATTACACAAATATATGGAAAAGAAGCATTTGAATTTAGGGAAAATTCTATTGTAGTAACAATACCATTTGAAAAAATATCTCTTGATGTGGGGGATAAAGTGGGGGATAAAGTGGGGGATAAAGTGGGGGATAAATCCTCAGATCAGAAAAAGAATCTGAATTCTACACATAGACTTATATTAAAAGAAATAAGAAATAATCCTAACATTACCCAGATACAGCTTATGGATGCTGTGGGGATAGGAAAGACTGCTATTCAAAATAATATTTCTTACTTACGGAAAAGTGGATATATTGAGCGTGTTGGTTCTAATAAAAATGGGTATTGGAAGGTCTTGCAGTGAGTGTAATAAGTTATAATTACTTAAATAAATTTTTTTAAAATTTAAGATAAGAAAGGAAACAAAAAGACATGAACAAAACAGATAAAATCTACGTAGCAGGACACAGAGGACTGGTAGGAAGCGCGATTGTCAGGAATCTGAAAGAGAAAGGGTATGACAACATCATCGGCAGAACACACAAGGAACTGGATTTGACAAGTCAGGCAGCAGTCAGGGAATTTTTTGAAAAGGAAAAACCTGACGTGGTAGTGCTTGCCGCGGCAAAGGTGGGCGGCATCAATGCGAACAATACGACTCCGGCAGAATTTGCTTATGAGAATATGCAGATTCAATGTAATGTGATTAAGTGCTGCCATGACTTCCATGTAAAAAAATTATTATTCCTCGGCAGTACATGTATCTATCCGAAGATGGCGCCGCAGCCGATTCCGGAGGATGCGCTTCTGACAGGACCGTTGGAAGAGACTAACGAAGCGTATGCTATTGCTAAGATTGCAGGACTTGAAATGTGTAAATTTTTCAAACGTCAGTACGGAGATGATTTTATCAGCTGTATGCCGACCAATCTCTATGGTCCGTATGATAATTACGATTTACAGGGTTCGCATGTTATGCCTGCAATGATTCGTAAGTTTCATGAAGCGAAAGTAAGTAATGCACCTATTGTGGAACTTTGGGGAACGGGTACGCCTTTAAGGGAGTTTTTGTATGTAGAGGATATGGCGGATGCCTGCGTGTTTTTACTGGAAAATTACAGTGGGGAGAGTCATGTCAATATCGGAACAGGTAAAGAGGTAACGATTAGAGAACTTGCGGAACTGGTAAAGAAAGCCGTCGGTTATCAGGGAGAAATTGTCTGGAATAAGGACATGCCGGACGGAACACCGCGTAAATTGACGGATGTTACCAGACTGCATGGATTAGGATGGCATCACAAAGTTGAACTGGAAGAGGGCGTTGGACTGGCATACGACTGGTTTAGGGAAAATGTTGATACGGCACGGATGTAACAGAAATGGAGAACAGTAGATGATGAAAACATATGGCGTTATTATGGCAGGCGGAGGCGGGACCCGCTTCTGGCCTTTAAGCAGGCAGGAACTTCCCAAACAGCTTCTCAATCTTACCGGAAAGGATTTGATGGTGAATGAAACCATTGACAGGTTGGAGGGAAATGTAAAAAAAGAGAATATTTTTATTGTGACAAATGTAACGCAGGCAGAACTGATGCTGGAAGCTACATCGGGCAGAATAAGCGCCGGGCATATACTTTCAGAGCCAGCGGCAAGGAATACGGCGGCATGTATAGGCTATGCGGCAATGGAAATTTTGCAAAAATATGGAGACGGCATTATGTGTGTTCTGCCTTCCGACCACTATATCAAAAAAACGGATGTCTACAAAAAGGTAATGGCAGAAGCAATTCAAATCGCAGAAAAAACCGATGCGCTTGTTACAATAGGAATTCAGCCGACATACCCATCAACCGGTTATGGTTATATCTGTCATGACGAGAGAAAGATAGAGGATAGTTATTATTATGTCAGGCGTTTCGTGGAGAAACCGAATCTGCGGAAAGCCAAAGCATATCTTTTATCCGGTGAATATTTGTGGAACAGCGGTATGTTCATCTGGAAAGCTTCTGCGATTATGCGTTACTTTGAAGAACTTCTTCCGGATGTTTATGCCTGTCTGCAAAAGATAGGCGCAGCGATGAATACGGAGAAAGAACAGGAAGTGATTCAGGAAATCTATCCGCAGATTCCGAAAATATCCATAGACTACGGCATTATGGAACGCGCAGACAAAGTTCTGGTGTTGGAGGGTGATTTTGGATGGAGCGATGTCGGAAGCTGGGATGCACTGGAAGCATTGTACGATAAAGATGAGTATGGGAATATCACTTACGGAGAACAGGTGCATATTGATACGCATGACTGTATTATCTATGCGAAAGATAAACTGGTAACGACAATCGGACTGGACAGCGTGATTGTTGTAGAAACAGAGGATGCGGTGCTTGTCTGTGATAAGAACAGGGCGCAGGAAGTAAAAAAGATTGTAGAAGCATTGCAGGACAGCGATAAGCGGCAGTACTTATAAAGTAAAATTTGGATATGATACCTCCTAAGTAGACAATGGAAATAAACAAAATCTACTTGGGAGGTATTTTTATTGTTTTCACGAATGAATAAATAAAAAAATGAATTAGAGAACATTTGATGTTATCAATTCAAGTAAAATAATTATTACTAAAGTAAAGAAGGAGAAATAGTTATGGAAATGACATTAAGGTGGTACGGTTCAGAATTTGATACGGTAACTTTAAAACAAATCCGTCAGATTCCCGGGGTTACAGGGGTTATTACAACGTTATATGATACTGCGCCCGGAGAGGTGTGGAGCAGAGAGCGTATACATGCTATGAAGGGGGAGGTGGAGACAGCAGGGCTTAATCTTTCAGGTATTGAGAGTGTAAACATTCATGATGCAATTAAAACCGGTGTGCCGGAAAGGGAGCAGTATATAGAAAACTATATAGAGACTCTTGAGAATCTGGGGAAAGAAGATATTCATCTGGTATGCTACAATTTTATGCCCGTATTTGACTGGACACGAACTGAACTGGCACGAGAGAGAGAAGACGGGTCAACGGTGCTTGCCTATACTCAGGAGGCGGTGGATGCAATTAACCCGGAGAAAATGTTTGAATCGATTGCCGGTGACATGAATGGAACTATTATGCCGGGATGGGAGCCTGAACGTATGGCTCATGTGAAAGAATTATTTGAGATGTATAAGGATATTGATGATGAGAAATTATTCGGGAATTTGAAATATTTTCTTGAGAGAATTATGCCAGTTTGTGACAAGTATGATATCAATATGGCAATCCACCCGGACGATCCGGCATGGAGCGTATTTGGACTTCCGCGAATTATTATTAATAAAGATAATATTCTCCGCATGATGAAAATGGTGGATAATCCACACAATGGAGTGACATTTTGTTCCGGTTCCTATGGAACAAATTTGGAAAATGATCTGCCTGATATGATTCGCTCCCTGAAAGGCAGGATCCATTTTGCTCATGTACGAAATTTAAAGTTTATTACGCCTACTAATTTTGAAGAGGCTGCACATCTTTCCAGTGATGGGACTTTTGACATGTATGAAATTATGAAAGCTTTGTATGATATTGGTTTCACAGGTCCTATTCGACCGGATCATGGGCGTATGATTTGGGATGAAGTTGCAATGCCGGGATATGGTCTGTATGACAGGGCACTGGGAGCAACTTATTTAAATGGGCTTTGGGAAGCGATTGATAAGGCATATAAAAATTTCGGAGAAAAAAAGAAAGAAGGGTAAAAAGATGAGGTTGGATAAAATAGGACTGGAAAATGAGATGCAGTGGGAAGCAGCAGGTTACCGGCTTCCTAGGTTCAGCCGACAGGAGACAGCTGATGCAACCAGACAGAATCCGTTCTGGATTCATTTTGGTGCGGGAAATATTTTTCGGGCCTTTCAGGCAAATGTTATGCAGAATCTTTTAAATGCCGGAATCATGGATCGAGGGCTGATTGTTGCAGAAGGATTTGATTATGAAATAATAGAAAAAATGAATCGTCCTCATGATGATTATTCGATTCTTGTGACGCTGAAAGCTGATGGAAATATTGAGAAAACAGTAGTGGGAAGCGTTATGGAATCCTGTATTTTGGATTCTGGAAATGATGTGGAATTTGGGCGTCTTAAAGAGATTTTCAGAAAGGAATCCTTACAGATGGTTTCTTTTACTATTACGGAAAAAGGCTATAGCCTGACAGATGGTAAAGGGGAAATTCTTCCGGCAGTGATGGCCGATTTTACATCAGGACCTGAAAAGCCTGTAAGTTACATTGGAAAAGTGGCATCGCTTTTATATACTCGTTTCCTAAATGGGGAAAAACCTGTTTCCATGGTAAGTATGGATAACTGCTCCCACAATGGAGACCGTTTATTTGAGGCAATTAATGCATTTGCCATGAAGTGGAAAGAAAATGGAAAGGCGAAAGAAGGATTTCCGGCTTATGTTAATAATAAAGAAAAAGTTTCATTTCCCTGGACAATGATCGACAAAATTACCCCCCGCCCGGATGCCTGTATAGAAGAAATTCTGAATAAAGATGGAATTCAGGGACTGGAGCCGGTTATCACTTCTAAAAATACTTATGTTGCACCTTTTGTTAATGCGGAGGAATGTGAATATTTGATTATTGAGGACACATTCCCTAATGGGCGTCCGCCATTGGAAAAAGGAGGTGTGATATTTGCAGACAGGGAGACTGTTGAAAAGGTTGAGAGAATGAAAGTTTGCACCTGTCTGAATCCTCTTCATACCACACTGGCAATTTATGGATGTTTGCTTGGATATACAAAAATTTCCGATGAAATGAAAGATAAGCAGATAAAGAAATTGATTGAAATGATTGGATATGAGGAAGGACTTCCGGTAGTGACTGATCCGGGAGTGTTGAATCCAAAAGAGTTTATTGATACCGTATTAAAGGTTAGACTTCCTAATCCATTTATGCCGGATACCCCGCAGAGAATTGCAACAGATACTTCTCAAAAACTCGCAATCCGATTTGGAGAGACAATAAAGGCTTATAGAGATTCGAAACAGCGTAAGGTAGCAGACCTGAGAATGATTCCGTTGGTATTTGCAGGCTGGCTCCGCTATCTTATGGCAGTAGACGATAAGGGAAATGAATTTGAATTGAGTCCGGATCCAATGCGTGATTCTGTTTGTTTCTATGTGGCAGATATGAAGTTGGGTGAGGATTATGATGTGGAAAGCAGGCTGAAACCAATACTTGAAAATGAGAAAATTTTTGGAGTGAATTTATATGAAGTGGGAATGGCAGAGCTTGTGTGCAATTATTTCAAAGAATTAACCGTAGGACCTGGGGCTGTGAGGAAGGTATTGGAAAAATATACGGAGTAGGTGTACTAAAAGGTGAAACGGGAACGTAACAATGTTGAAGCTGTTACGTTCTCGTTGTGACAGGGGTTATTTCATTCTATAGTTTCATATTCTGCTCCCGATATTCACTGGGAGATAAGCCGGTTTCCTTCTGAAAGGATGAAGAAAAATAGCTTCTGGAGCCGAATGACAATTCATCACTGATTTCCTGAATACTCATTTTCGTTCCGGCAAGCAGTAGTTTTGCCTGCACGATTTTTTCACGCTTAATATAGTCGGAGACACTGCAGCCGACCTCATGTTTAAATTTGTGGGAAAAATAATATTCTGTGTAGCCAGCCTGCTCAGCCAGTTGAGGAATGGAGAGTTTTTCTTTGATGTGCATAGCAATATAATCACAGACATTTCTGATTTGTCCGGAAATGTCATTTTTGGCTTTCTCCTGTTGTACCCGTTGCACATAATCTTCCATCAGAGTGCTGCAAGTGGTTGACGTTTCTGCAATATTTTTGCAGTCCTCAATCATCTGCATATAGTAGTCGTTGAGAGTATAGGCAACAGAAGGGTTGACCCCGCCCTCAATGGCAGCCCTGGAGCAGAGAGTAAGAAGGACAATGGATGTTGATTTTGCCCTGCGTAGAGAATCACCTGTGTCAAAACGTGGTCCATCGCTTAAACTGTAAGAGTGTGCAAGAGCATCTAAATAGTTAGGATTACCTTCACGCAGCCTGTTCATAAATTCCTGTTCTGCGATCCAAATTCCCCGATGCTCTTCTGTGATCAGATTTATCTCAGAGGAAGATGGCTTATTCGATGCCTTCTCTGAAAAATGAAGGTCATTAGTGGTAATTCGTTTACCGGTAACACAGTAATGCAGCATGACAGCATATTGAAAAAGCTGATTGGTTGGGATGATTGGAATATGGTCAAATAGTTTAAATACTTTAATCCGGTTACTTACTGAGAGATCATGCTTATCCAGTTCCTTTTTGATATTCTGATAAGAATTCCTGCCGGAATAGGCAGGCCCCAGCGTATGAATACCACGCAGGGAATTTTCTTCATATTCAAATGCAACAATCCAAATCAGACCCAGATGATCGTCTATAAATAAAGGTTCGTGTATTTTATTTTCAATGTGTTTCCTGATTGGTTCCCCCAGACTTAAAAGAACCAATGCATCGTCATCATTTGAAGCAGAGTCCGGCATAATATTAGAATGTGTCAGGATAAGTTCCGGTTCATAACTATGCAGGGAAAGGTTATGGTTACATTGAATGATCTGATGAAAAAAATCCAGTTTTTCTTGGATATTCATATTTGCTCCTATCTTCGCTGATTATTGTGGCTTTTTAATATAGAAAATCTAGTAGAAGTTTTTGATCCGTTTCTTTTTCAAAGCGAACAGTTCCACTTTGAAGAAGTTCAGGATTTGAAGCTATGGTACAGAAAATATATTGGCTCAGGGTAGATTTGAGAGCAAGGCAGTCACCCTCCGGAGTTTCAAAAAACACTTCTGCAGTGCATGCTTGAACTTGTTTTAGGAAATTTACAATATTAGTATTAGTTTTTATATGCATCTATAAGCAAACCTCCTGTAGGTTATTTATATTTTCAGTATACATGAAATTTAGGATTTGGCGTTAAATATTTCACTTTTTAGTTAAAAATCTTATGACGGTTTGTATATTAAGAAAATTTTTATATTCATTAAAAAATGAATGAAATAATTAATTGTTGAACATAGGAAAAAATCCTTTTTTATATAATGAATGCAAGAAGGTGGAAAGAATTTTATTAAATTTGAAGGAGGATTTTTGTTATGGCACAAAACAAATTAAGTCAGAGTGAAATCGATGGTGTGCAATACCGTCGGGCCAAATTGTGGCAGATTATTATGGTTGCAGCCAGCGGTCTTGTAGGTATGGGGTTTTACACTTTGATTGGCATGGCAAGTTATAGCGCTAGCATTGGTTTTGGCATTGCAACGGTTGCGGTAGGAGGAATCCTGACTTTTACCCGGATATTTGATGCGATTACGGACCCGATGCTTGCTTTTGTGTATGATAAGGTCAATACCCGTTTCGGAAAGGTTCGTGTTTTGTTAGTCAGCGGATGGCTGATTATGGCTATTGCCACGCTGATGATGTATAACTGGGCAGCGGGTAAAGGACATGGTGTTGTGGTTTTTGTACTGCTGTATGTCATCTACATTATTGGTTACACGCTTTACAACATGACAGGTCAGACTTTGTTTGCCCTCATGACCAATGACCCGAAACAACGTCCAATGGTTGGTGTATGGAGTACAATTTTCAATTATGTGGTGCCTATCACTTTAAGCATGATTAACTTTGTTGTGTTATTGCCCAAATATGGCAGTTATAATCTGGAGTTTTTAGCTGCTGTCTGCTGGGTGACAATTGCAGCATCCGCTATCGGTCTTGTATGCACCTGCATCGGTATTTCGGAATTTGACAAACCAGAGAACTTTGTGGGTACTGTTGCAAAGAAGGAAAAGCTTAAGCTGAAAGATATGATAGAGGTATTGAAGAATAACCGTCCACTGCAATGCTATATCGCTTCCGGCGCTTCAGATAAGATTGCGCAGCAGGTAGCCAGCCAGACTATCATTACCACTATGCTGGGTGGTATTATTATCGGTGATATGTCGATTAACACTATGCTGACAACAGTAAGCATTATACCATCTATTTTCTTTGCGGTAGTCGGGGCAAAGTATGCCGGGAAGCATGGAAATAAAAAGACGATTGTTAGCTGGACTTATATGTGTATTTATGTGACTTGTGCAACAATTTTATTCTTTGTTTTCTTACATATGGGTGGGAATACACGCAATATTTCAAGCGTTATGCCGCTGATGATAATCTATGTGATTCTGACACTGGCATTAAATGGCACAAAGATGTGCGTTACGACCGGCAACAATGCTTTTATGGCTGATGTGATTGACTATGAACTGGATCGTGGCGGTAAGTATGTTCCGGCTGTAGTATCCGGTGTTTACAGTCTGATTGATAAGCTTGTATCTTCCGTCAGTGCGCTCATTGCTACCGGTGCTGTTGCCCTGATTGGTTACCGGGAGACGATGCCGCAGCCTACAGATGAATTAACCGGAGGGATTTTTTGGATGACATTATCGCTTATGTATGGCTTTCCGCTCATAGGATGGGTTATTACTTTGATTGCTATGCGTTACTGTTCATTGAGCAAAGAGGAAATGGTCGAAGTACAGAAGCGTATTGCCGATAAGAAGGCGGCTGCTCAGCAGCAGGCATAACTTTAGATGAAAAAAGAACCGGGCGTTGGAGAGATTACCGACATCCGGTTCTTTTATAGGAAGATAGTCTGGTTATTATTTACGGAACCCTCCGAGGAAAGAAAGACTTCCTTTCGGCTGGCGTTTCTGGGTTGCCCTGTCAACAGCAATCAGACCAAATGTCATGGAATAGCCTTTCTGCCATTCAAAATTATCCAAAAGGCTCCAGTGGAAGTAGCCCTTCACCGGAAGCCCGTCACGAATACAGTTTTGCACGCCCGAAAGGGCCTGTTCAATAAAAGCAATACGTCTGTTGTCATCACCTGTGGCGATACCATTTTCCGTGACAATCAGGTCTCCCTTGAAATTCTCAGCAACTTTTCTGATAACATGTTCTAATGCTTTCGGATAAAATTCGTAATTCATCTGGGTAAGTTCAGCTCCGTCAGGGGTGGGAAGAGAGCCGTCCGGTCCCATGAGGGAACGGGTATAATTCTGTACGCCAAGGAAGTCATCATTTTGAATATAAGGGAGATAATGAATGAATTCATCGCCCCACTCTTTCAGAGTATTTTCTTCTCCGCCGGCGACGGACTGGATATCGTGGAGACTTAAAGTAAGCCCTACTTTTATATCGGGGCAGAGTTCCTTGATTACAGCTCTGGCTGCCTCATGGGCACGGCATACAATCTTATCGCCCTCAGGTGTACGCATGGATGTAAAATTTTCAACCTTTTCCACGCCGAATACTTTCAGGTTTTCTTCAGCGGCAGCTTTTTGACCTGCCATCATTTTTTCCAGATTGATACCGACCTGTACGGTGCCGTCAGAAGTTTGAGCTTTTGCAGCCTGTGCCTGCATCTGCTGCATATACCGTTTGGCAATGGCAGCCACTTGGATTCCCATATTTGCCTCGTTAATGGTGCAGACATAATGAAGCTCATTTCCCAGTTTTTCAATGATATAGCGGACGTAACGTGCAAAGTCGTCTATTGTAGATTCTGCCTCCCAGCCACCTTTTCCAATCAGCCACTTGGGACTGGAAAAGTGATGCAGGGTCACGATTGGTTCTAATCCGTGTTCCTTGCAGCAGCGGATAACATCCAGATAGTGTGCCGTTTCGGTTTCGTCAAAGTTCCTTTCCTCAGGTTCAATACGTGCCCACTCTACAGAAAAACGATAGGCATTCAGACCAGCATCCGCCATGAGTTGTATATCTTCACGATAGCGGTGGTAATGGTCAACTGCGTCTAAGGATGGCTCCGCAAAGCTTGTATGTTCCATCTGCTCCATTGCCCAGCAGTCGCTGTTTGTGTTGTTTCCCTCTACCTGATGTGCCGCAGTAGCAGCTCCTAAAAGAAAATTAGGTGAAAATTTGTCCATTGATATTCCTCCTTGTAAATATTATGATCCAGATTTTACTTTCACTGGAGTTGTTTTCTACATTATAATGGAAGAAAAGGCATCGGATGTAAAATAATTCGTGTTGATGTTATTAAAATAATTATTTTTATATATTTCCTTAATTTGAAAACAGATTATGGAAAAAGTAAACACACAAAAGAAAATAGAACGGTAAAATCTAATTATAAAAGAACGGAAAGGGGTTATACAATGAGAAAGGTAACGGAATTAGATAATAACTGGATTTTTGTAAAAAGCGCAGAGGATGCATTGGAAGCTGCCGCAGCAGAGGGTGTTCCGGTGTCTTTGCCCCATACATGGAATGCTGAAGACGGGCAGGACGGAGGAAATGATTATCACCGGGGAACCTGCTGGTACCGCCGCCTTCTGGAAAAGCCGGAGATGGAAACAGGGGAAAAAGCTTATCTGGAATTTGATGGTGCTGCTATGACTGCGGATGTTTACTTAAATGGAGAAAAACTGGCTCATCACGAAGGGGGATTTTCCCGATTCCGTGTGGATATTACGGAAAAACTTACGGATGGAGAAAATAAACTGGCGGTTGCTGTTGATAATTCGGATAATGGTACCGTATATCCGCAGAAAGCTGATTTTACATTTTATGGAGGACTGTACCGTATGGTGCGTCTTGTTATAGTCCCCGAAAGTCATTTTGCCATGGAGTACCATGGCGGAGACGGGATTAAAGTGACTCCTGTGGTTACACTGGACACAGAAGGTAAGGGAGAGACAAGTGCAGCAGTGACTGTGGAAGTATATACGGAGGGCACTACAGACAGGGTTACGGTAACTGTTGCAGATGAGACAAAACAGGTTCCGGTTACACAGGGGTATGCAAAAGTAGAATTTGAACTGCCCAAAGTTCATTTGTGGGATGGTGTGGAGGATCCTTATCTTTATACAGCCAAAGCAGAACTGGAAAGCGGAGATGTGGTCACTGCAAGATTTGGATGCCGTCATTTTTCTATTGACTCACAGAAAGGGTTTCTCCTTAACGGGCGCTTCTATCCTCTGCGGGGTGTAAGCCGCCATCAGGACTGTAAGGGAGTGGGGAATGCTCTTAATCGGGAGAATCACAAGCGTGATATGGAGATGATCAGGGAGATGGGAGCAAATACCATCCGTCTCGCGCACTATCAGCATGCACAGGAATTTTATGACCTGTGTGATGAGAACGGAATCATTGTATGGGCGGAGATTCCTTATATTACCATGCATATGAGTGGAGGAAAAGAAAATACATTAAGCCAGATGCGGGAACTGGTTATCCAGAATTATAACCACCCG
>CAZKOR010000072.1:0-16649 GCA_964554405.1 uncultured Bacteroides sp.
CAATATAGTAAAATAGCAAAAGTTGAAAGAATTGCATTCTTTCAACCGAACTTGTTCGCTTTAAGAAAGGAGCATGGTTATAACCATGGAGAAAATCGTAGAGCAGGGTTTGTTGTATGATTTTTATGGTGAATTATTGACAAAGCATCAGAGGCAGATATATGAGGGAATCGTATATGAAAACCTTTCCCTAAGCGAGATTGCCGCGGAAGCAGGAATCAGCAGGCAGGGTGTACATGATATCGTAAAACGCTGTGATAAAGCTCTGATGGAGTATGAGAAAAAGCTAAACCTGATTGCCAGATTTCTAAAGATTAAAGAACAAATTAAAGAAGTAGACGTTCTTACTCAAAACTACGAGCAGGATGAAAACGAGGACAAAGCGCAGTACTGTAAGAAAATCCGGCAGTTATCGGCAGAAATTTTAGAAGAACTATAGAAGGTTGTGCCGACGCTTACAACGTCTTGGTCACAAACTCGCAGGCTGAGGAAAGGCATGGTTATTATATGGCATTTGAAAGTTTAACAGATAAACTGCAGAATGTTTTCAAAAATTTGAGAAGCAAAGGCCGTTTGACGCAGGAAGATGTAAAAACGGCATTAAAAGAAGTCAAGATGGCGCTTTTGGAAGCGGACGTCAACTTCAAAGTGGTAAAACAGTTTGTGAAATCTGTTGAAGAACGGGCAGTCGGACAGGATGTTTTAAACGGTCTGAATCCCGGACAGATGGTTATTAAGATTGTAAATGAAGAAATGGTAAACCTGATGGGTTCCGATATGACGGAAATCCAGATGCAGCCCGGTAAGGCAATTACCGTGATTATGATGTGCGGTCTGCAGGGTGCAGGTAAAACGACCACAACAGCCAAGATTGCCGGAAAGTTAAAGTTAAAAGGGAAAAAGTCTTTGCTTGTGGCATGTGATGTTTACCGTCCCGCCGCAATCAAACAGTTACAGGTCAATGGTGAAAAGCAGCAGGTAGATGTTTTTTCCATGGGAGAAAATCACAAGCCGGTTGATATTGCCAAAGCTTCATTGGAGCATGCACAGAAAAACGGACATAACGTTGTCATTTTAGATACGGCAGGACGCCTTCATATTGATGAGGAAATGATGGCAGAACTGCAGGAAATCAAAGCGAATGTAGAAGTGCATCAGACGCTGCTTGTCGTAGACGCCATGACCGGTCAGGACGCAGTCAATGTAGCAAAGGACTTTGATGAAAAAGTCGGCATTGACGGTGTGATTTTATCCAAGATGGACGGCGATTCCAGAGGCGGTGCGGCATTGTCTGTTAAGGCGGTGACCGGAAAACCTATTTTATATGTCGGTATGGGTGAGAAGCTTTCGGATTTGGAGCAGTTTTATCCGGATCGTATGGCAAACCGTATTCTCGGTATGGGCGATGTGCTGACGCTGATTGAGAAAGCACAGCAGAACATTGATATAGACGAAGAAAAAGAAAAACAGATGGCTGACCGGATGAAGAAGGGCAAATTTGACTTTGACGATTATCTGGAAAGCATGAAGCAGATGCGGAACATGGGAGGTATCTCCAGTATCCTTGGGATGCTTGGCATGGGCGGTAAGCAGATGGGCGATATTGAAAGCATGGTAGATGAAAAGCAGCTTGCCAGAATGGAAGCAATCGTCCTTAGTATGACGCCGCAGGAGAGACAGAATCCCAAGCTGTTAAATCCGAGCAGAAAGCATCGTATTGCAAAAGGCGCGGGTGTGGATATCAGTGTTGTGAATAAATTTGTTAAGCAGTTTGAACAGTCACAGAAAATGATGAAGCAGATGCCCGGTATGTTAGGCGGCAAACGCGGCCGCGGAATGTTTGGCGGAATGGGAAAACTCCCTTTTCAAATATAAATATTAATTTTTTTACAATGGAGGCAGAAAAATGGCAGTTAAAATCAGATTAAGAAGAATGGGAAAGAAGAAAACTCCTTATTACAGAATCGTTGTTGCGGATTCCCGCTCCCCGAGAGACGGAAAATGTATCGATGAAATCGGAACATTTGATCCCAACACAGATCCGAGTACTTATAAGGTGGATGAAGAGGCAGCAAAGAAGTGGCTTGCAAACGGTGCGCAGCCTACAGAAGTTGTCAACAAGATTTTTAAGATTGCAGGCATCATTGAAAAGTAACAGCAGGCGATTGTTTGATACGCTTTTGGAGGTTGATTATGAAAGAATTAGTAGAAATAATTGCAAAAGCACTTGTTGATAATCCTGACGAAGTTGTTGTAACAGAGAAAGAAGACGGAAGAAATATTACGGTAGAGCTTCATGTTGCAGCAGCCGATATGGGTAAAGTCATTGGAAAGCAGGGACGTATTGCCAAGGCAATCCGCTCTGTCGTAAAAGCAGCATCATCCAAAGACAATAAGAGAGTGGATGTAGAAATTATTTAAGCCATACAGCCTCATGAGTCATTCGTGAGGCTGTTTTAGCACGGGCAGAAAGAAAAGCATGGGAAAAGAAAGAGCAGACAGATTACAGGTTGGCGTGATAACGCAGACGCATGGTATCCGCGGAGAAGTTAAAGTATTTCCGACAACAGATGACGCGAACCGCTTTAAAAAATTAAAGGAAGTCATCTTAGAGAGCGCCAAAGAGAGCAAAACGATGACTGTCGAGGGAGTCAAGTTTTTTAAACAGTATGTCATACTCAAGTTTAAAGATTACGATTCCATAAATGATATTGAAAAATACAAAGGCGCAAAATTGTTTGTTACAAGAGAAGACGCCGTGAAACTGAAAAAAGATGAATATTTTATTGCAGACTTGATCGGAATGCAGGTTGTAACGGAAGATAAAGAACCTTTCGGGATTTTGAAAGACGTTTTGACAACAGGCGCAAATGATGTCTATGTTGTGGAAATGACAGACGGAAAAGAAGCGCTGCTTCCGGCAATCAGGGAATGCGTACAAAATATTGATATGGAAAAAGAAGAGATTACGGTGCATATTATGGACGGGCTGTTAGGATGAATTTTCATGTATTGACGCTTTTTCCGGAAATGATTATGCAGGGGCTTGGTACAAGTATTCTGGGAAGAGCCGTTCAAAATCAATATATATCAATAGAAGCCGTGAATATCAGGGATTATACGACTGATAAACATGGAAAAGTGGACGATTATACTTATGGAGGCGGCGCCGGTATGCTGATGCAGGCACAGCCTGTTTACGATGCATACAGAGCGGTAGAAGATGCCATTGGGAAAAAAACGAGAGTGATTTACCTGACGCCGCAGGGAAAAACATTTCATCAGGAGATGGCAAAAGAGTTTGCAAAAGAAGAAGATTTGATTTTCCTTTGTGGGCATTATGAGGGAATTGATGAAAGAGTGGTAGAGGAAATTGTCACAGACTATGTTTCCATTGGCGATTATGTACTGACAGGAGGTGAACTGCCTGCAATGGTTATGATAGACGCCATTGCAAGACTGGTTCCGGGCGTGCTTCACAATGGGGAATCGGCGCAGACGGAATCATTTTATAACGACTTACTGGAATATCCGCAGTATTCCAGACCGGAAATCTGGCGGGATAAAAAAGTGCCGGAGATTTTGCTTTCCGGAAATCACGCAAAAGTGGACGAATGGCGGCTTGCACAGTCCATTGAGCGGACGAAAAAGCTGCGTCCGGATTTATATGAGAAATGGAAATTGCGCACGGGACAGCAGGAATGAAAATAATGCTTGCATTTCCCGGCGTGATATGATAAATTATTAATGTTGTGAAAATAGATGGTCCTCTGTTACGGAATGTATTAAGAACATCCATATCATTTATACAGGAGGGATTATAATGAACGAGATTATTAAAGAAATTGAAGCTGCTCAGGTAAAAGAGCAGATTCCGGATTTTAATGTAGGTGATACGGTTAAGGTTTATGGTAAGATTAAAGAGGGTAACCGTGAGAGAATCCAGATTTTTGAAGGTACTGTTTTAAAGAAACAGGGTGGAAGCAACCGTGCAACATTTACGGTAAGAAAGCTTTCCAACGGTGTCGGCGTTGAGAAAACATGGCCGCTGCATTCTCCGAACGTTGAAAAAATTGAAGTAGTAAGAAAAGGTAAAGTAAGACGTGCAAAACTGTACTACTTAAGAGGACGTATCGGTAAGAAGGCAAAAGTAAAAGAATTAGTAAAATAGGAGTAAATCGAACCGTTACCTTAAAGTAATTTGAGGTAGCGGTTTTTTACCTTAAAGGAAAAATGCAGTAACAGGCAGAGAAGAGGTGTTACTTTGGCAAGGAGAAAAGGACTACAGTTTTATCAGAAAGAGAGACGGATTAATTCCGCACTTTTGCAGGATATTTTTGAGATGTTGATAGGAACACTGGTTGCTGTCTTTCTTGCCGTAGCGCTGACTTATTTTGTTGGTATGCGCACGAGCGTTATCGGAGATTCCATGGAGCCTGCTTTAGGTAACGGTCAGGAGATTTTAATCAACCGTTTCGTCTATAAGCTGTCATCTCCTAAAAGGGGAGATGTTGTGGTGTTTTTACCCAATGGAAATCAGAATACGCATTATTATGTGAAGCGGATTATTGCGCTGCCGGGCGAGACGGTACAGATTTTGAACGGAAAAGTATATATTGACGGGGAACTGTTGGAAGAAGACGAAAGTTATGATAAGATAAGAGATGCTGGGATTGCGGAAAATGAAATCACATTGGAAAGCAACGAGTATTTTGTTCTCGGAGACAACCGTAACAGCAGCGAGGACAGCCGTTCAGGCAATATCGGTGCGGTCTCTAAAGATACAATTATCGGGAAAGCATGGTTTCACTTAAAAGATGAAGCGGGCGAAATAGGGTTTATCAACTAAACAAAACAGGGAGAGAAAGATGAATTATCAGTGGTATCCTGGTCATATGATGAAAGCAAAGCGTATGATGCAGGAAAATATCAAGTTAATTGATTTAGTCATAGAGCTGGTGGATGCCAGAATTCCGTTAAGCAGCCGAAACCCGGATATTGATGAACTTGGAAAAAATAAGGCAAGACTGATTTTATTAAATAAATCGGATTTGGCGGATGATAAATGCAATAAAGAGTGGATAGCATATTTTAAGAATAAAGGGTTTTACATACTGGAGATAAATGCAAAGACCGGAGCAGGACTGAAAGGAATGCAGGCAGTTGTCAGGGAAGCGTGTCATGAAAAAATAGAAAGAGACCGGAAAAGAGGAATTGTCAACAGACCGGTACGTGCGATTGTGGCGGGTATTCCGAATGTGGGAAAATCAACATTTATCAATGCCGTTGCAGGAAAGGCATGTACGAAAACGGGCAATAAGCCGGGTGTCACAAAAGGCAAACAATGGATTCGCCTGAATAAAGATATTGAACTGTTAGACACACCGGGTATTTTATGGCCTAAGTTTGACAATCAGGATGTGGGAAGAAATCTTGCTTTTATCGGTTCGATGAACGATGAAATTTTGCAGATGACAGAACTTGCAATAGACTTGATAGCCTATTTGATGATACACTATAAAAAAGAGCTGATGGAACGTTATCAGTTTACGGAAGAAAATTATACGCCGCTTCAGGTGTTGGAACATATATGTGAGAACAGAAAGTGTTATAAAAAAGGTGCGGAGCCTGATTATGAAAAGGGCGCGTTAGTATTGTTTGATGATTTCAGAAGCGGAAGGATTGGAAGAATTACTCTGGAAAGACCTGATGAAATAGCGGAAGAGGAACAGAATTGAGGTTATAGGGTGCGATGAAAAAAGTATTACGGGAAATATTAAGTACCAGTTTATATCTTCTGGTTGTGTTATGTATCACATATCTTGTTATTCATTTTGTTGGGCAGAGAACACAGGTGAGCGGAAGTTCCATGGAGCCGAAGTTAAGCAATAACGATAATTTGATTGTTGATAAAATCACATATCGTTTTAAAGACCCGGAACGCTATGACATTATCGTATTTCCTTTTGAATATGAGGATAATACCTACTATATCAAACGTATTATTGGTCTGCCCGGTGAAACCGTTTATATTGACAAAGAGGGAAATATATATATTGATGATGAGGTTTTGGAGGAGGCTTACGGCAGGGAAATTATCAGGGAACCCGGCAGGGCATATGAGCCGATTAAGCTTGGCGACGATGAATACTTTGTGATGGGAGATAACAGGAATAACAGTACGGACAGCAGAGACCCGTCTGTCGGCAATATCAAAAAGGACCGTATTATCGGCAGGGCATGGCTTAGAATATGGCCGTTTAACAAATTTGGCTTTATTAAGCACCGTTGAGACAAGGGGGAAATATGGCAGAATCGATAAAAGAGATTAAACTAAAATTACAGGCAGCCGATATAAGCGAGCTGCCTGCGTTATTTTCTGTCTATGAGCAGGATGAGAGAAATGGTGTTATACAGGAAGTTGAAAGGGCGAAAAAAAGACTTTTGGCTTATGAAAAAGAAATAGAGCGCACGGAAAAACTGAAATTTTACGAGAAAAAATACGATTCCTATGCCTATATCTGCGGGATTGACGAGGTCGGAAGAGGACCGCTTGCCGGACCTGTTGTGGCGGGAGCGGTTATTTTGCCGAAAAATTGTGACATTTTATATATCAATGATTCCAAGAAACTATCCGAAAAAAAAAGAGAGGAACTCTATGATATTATTATGGAGAAAGCCGTAGCGGTAGGCATCGGCTGCCGCGCACCGGAGCGGATTGACGAAATCAATATTCTGCAGGCAACTTATGAAGCAATGCAGGAAGCGGTTTCCAAACTTTCTGTCGAACCGGATATTCTGTTGAATGACGCCGTTACCATACCGGAACTGCCAATGAAACAGGTTCCGATTATCAAGGGAGACGCCAAAAGCATTTCCATCGGTGCGGCAAGCATTGTGGCAAAAGTGACAAGGGACCGTCTTATGGTGGAATATGACAGCATTTTTCCTGAATATGGCTTTGCGTCCAATAAAGGATATGGCGCGCAGGCACATATTGAGGCATTGAAAAAATACGGTCCGTGTCCGATTCATAGACGCTCCTTTATTACGCATTTTGTGAATGAAGCGGAGGAATAGCATTGAATTTTTTTAGAATTTTTAACCCGAAATCTGCACCTGTAAGTGCAAAGCAGTCGAATGCATCCGGAACAAGAGCAAGCTCTGGTACGCTTACAGCCGGAGAAAGAAACTACCGGATTATGAATGAACTGAAAAGTCTGACACCGGGGCAGACCGTTCAGGGGGAAGTGGTCGGCAAAAGCGGCAATACGGTACAGGTTGCCCTTGACCCTGATACTGTTTTGACTGCAAGACTGGAAAGAGATTTGAATATTGCTTTAGGGCAGAGCATGAGTTTTGAGGTAAAGACAAACAACGGTTCTTTACTTTCTTTAATGCCGCTTTATTCCAATATGGCGAATGAAGCCACGATTATGAAAGCGTTAGCGGCGGCAGGACTGCCGGAAACTGCGGATAATATCAAAATGGTATCGGATATGATGGAAGAGGGGCTGTCTGTTGACAAAGATTCGATTGCTTATGTCAACAGACAGTTAGCGGACTTCCCGAAAGCAGACGCCAATTCCATTATGCAGATGATTCGTTTAGGACTGCCGATCAATGAAATCAATATAGAGCAGTTTGAGTTGTACAAAAATTATAACCATCAGATTTTGCAAACTACGGAGCAGATTGCGAAAGAACTTCCGCAGGTATTTCAGGAACTGATTGCAGAGGGAAAAGACGCGGAAGCGGTTTTATTTTATGAGCAGATCATAAAAGCGTTTACCGGTGAAGAGACGGAGGGCAGTATAGATGTAGCTTTAGCCGGTGCGGCAGAAGAGACTGATGCAGCGCAGGCGATGATACAGGAAACAGAAGTTCTGCAGGAAACAGGAGTTTCGCAGGAAGCAGTAATTGTGAAAGAACCGGGAACTTTACAGGAAACGGCGCAGCCGCTTCAGCCGGACATACCGGGAGAAGCTGAAGAGGGAAATATACGGGATACCGTACGGCAGGATAGCGAGGCAGTTCCCGGGAAGACATGGCAGGATTTGGGGAAAATGCTGCAAAATCTGGGAACCGATGTGGAAACCGCAAAACAGATAGGAAACGGAGCGTTTTCACCGAAAACAGTGTTGAGCCATATCGGGGAACTTATTTCGCGGAATTCCCATCTGATAAGGGAAGATTTTCAGGAGTCTTTAAAAGAACTGCTAGGCAGTAAGGCGTTTCGGAATTTATTACAGACACAGATGAAAAATGACTGGTCGTTAAAACCGGAAGACGTTGCACAAAAAGAGAATGTAGAGCGTCTCTATGAAAGAATCAGAGAGCAGAGCGCGAAAATGAACGAAGCGTTTCAGATGGTTGATAAAGGAGATTCCGCCGGAGCAAAGAGCGTTCAGAATCTGCAAAACAATGTGGATTTTATAAACCAGATAAACCATCTTTTCACCTACGTGCAGCTGCCGCTTAAAATGGCGGGAAATCAGGCGCATGGAGATTTATATGTTTATACGAATAAGAAAAGTCTGGCAAATAAAGACGGCAATGTGAGCGCCTTGCTGCATCTGGACATGGAGCATTTAGGACCTTTAGATGTCTATGTTGCTATGCAGACGAGTCAGAATAAAGTCACGACTAATTTTACCGTGAGGGATGAAGCCGCACTTGATTTGATTGCCAAGAATATCCATATTCTGAATGAACATCTGGAGAAACGCGGCTATTCCATGAATGCGAATTTCCAGTTAAAAGAAGATGGTGCACCGACGAATATCATGGAGGAAATCCTTGCGCAGAATAAGAATATTTCCGCACTCAGCATGACGTCATTTGATATGCGCGCATAACTTTAGGGGGTTTTTATGGCAAAAGAAACAGAAAAAAAAGTAAAACAGGCGATTGCGCTCGAATATGACCCGGAAAATGAAGCACCGACAGTCATTGCGTCGGGAAAAGGCGCTCTGGCGGAGCGGATTATAGAAATAGCAAAAGATGCCGATGTTCCGGTACACCGCGACGACAAGCTGGCTGATACGTTATCCCGACTCGATATCGGAGAGATGATTCCGCCGGAATTATATGAGGTCGTAGCGGAAATACTTGTCTTTGTAGATGCAATGGATAAGATTAGGGCAAAACTCGGGAAATGATGAATACAAGAAAACTCGGTACAAGGAAAGAAGAAGCTGCCTGTGAATATCTGGAACAAAACGGCGTACGGATTGCAGAACGCAATTTCCGGTGCAGGCAGGGAGAAATTGATATCATTGGCTATGATGGGGAGTATCTTGTCTTTTTTGAGGTAAAATACAGAGGAAGCGATGCAAAAGGCAGCGCTTCGCAGGCGGTAGGTGTGGGAAAACAGCAAAAAATATGCCGCGTATCGGATTATTACAGGATGATACACGGATGTCCGGACAATACACCGATACGCTTTGATGTAATCGCGATTGACAATGATAAAATAGAATGGATTCAAAATGCGTTTCCCTATTGTGGAAGATAAAAGAAAGGGGTGATTTCATGGTAACAGTCAAAAGAAAGACCGGAAAGGCGGAAGTAAAACAGAATCAGAGCGGGGATTTGGAATATTTAACTTTTCCGATGTTAGAAGAAACGGGGATGGTAAGGCACTTATTTTCCACCAGATTAGGCGGCGTGAGCAAAGGTATTTTCTCTTCGATGAATTTAAGTTATACAAGAGGGGATGATAAAGAGGCGGTAGATGAGAATTACCGCAGAATCGCCGATGTGCTCGGGTGCGAAGTGTCTGATATTGTCTGTTCCGACCAGACGCATACAACCAATATCAGAGTGGTAAAGGAAAACGATAAGGGAAAGGGTATTTTATTCCCGAGAGACTATACCGATGTAGATGGCTTGATTACCAATATACCGGGAATTGTGCTTGCAACTTTTTATGCGGATTGTGTACCGCTTTTTTTTATTGATACGAGAAACCGAGCGATTGGCTTATCCCATTCCGGCTGGAGAGGTACGGCAGGACGTATGGGAGCGCGTACGATAGAAGCAATGGGGAAAGAATACGGCACAAGACCGGAGGACATTACGGCGGCGATTGGACCTTCTATCTGTCAGGACTGCTATGAAGTCAGCGAGGACGTAGCGGAAGTTTTTCAGAAAGAATTTAAAGAGAGCGGACGGTGCGAAAAACTTTTGATCAACAAAGGGAACGGCAAATATCAGCTGGATTTATGGGAAGCAAACCGGATTGTACTGACACAGGCGGGAGTTTCGCCTGATAAGATACAGGTAACGGATATCTGTACCTGTTGTAATCCGGAGTATTTGTTTTCCCACAGGGCAAGTAACGGTAAACGCGGGAACCTTGGAGCGTTTTTGGAACTGTTGTAAGTATATTAAGAAAAACTTAAAAAATTTCCTACCTATTCCTTTCACATTTTATGGTTCAATAAACTAAGACAGAATTCGGCAGACGAAAGAGAGGTGAAGCAGATGGCTAATATTCTTGTATGTGACGATGATAAAGAGATTGTAGACGCAATAGAAATTTATATGCTGCAGGAGGGGTATCACGTTTTTAAGGCATATGACGGAGAGCAGGCGATTAAGGTGTTAAAAGAGGAAAACATTCACCTGTTGATTATTGATGTGATGATGCCGAAGCTTGACGGCATCCGCGCTACTTTAAAAATCAGGGAGTATTCGAGTATTCCCATCATTATTCTTTCTGCAAAATCAGAGGACAGTGATAAAATTCTCGGTTTGAATATCGGAGCGGATGATTATGTGACAAAACCGTTTAATCCGTTGGAGCTCGTTGCAAGAGTAAAATCAAATTTAAGACGCTATACGATGCTTGGAAATCTCAATGTAGCGAACAACGCACTTTTTCAGGTGGGCGGTCTTGTCATTGACGATGATACGAAAGAAGTCACAGTAGATGGCGAGAGCGTAAAGCTGACGCCGATTGAATATAATATCCTGCTTTTACTTGTCAAAAACTGCGGCAGAGTATTTTCTATCGATCAGATTTATGAAAGCATCTGGAACGAAGAAGCGATTGGCGCTGACAATACCGTTGCCGTACATATTCGGCATATTCGGGAGAAAATCGAAATTAATCCGAAAGAGCCGCGCTATTTGAAAGTGGTATGGGGCGTAGGCTATAAGATTGAGAAGCAGGACTAGGGAAAAACCGATTGTGAAAGGACATGGTTATAAAGATGGGGAAGAAAAAGAATGGGAAATCAGGTAAAGGAATCAAAGGCGTACTGTATCTGTTACAGCATCTGTGTGCTACGGCTGCGGTAATTGCTATCGTAGTTGTAACAACAGGCTCTACGGTTATCATTCAGGGGATATCCGGCACGACAAGCTATAGTTTCAGTCCGTCAGACCAGGAGAAAAACTATGAGGACTCGGAATTATTTAATGCGATATACGGCAGGGCTGCGGCAGATATTATCCGTTTTGGCGTTATCAGAAGCCAGTTGGAAACAGACGGAGAATTTGACAATGATAAAGTCATTGATGTAACGGCTTATAATTACCGTGACGAGGGTATGCCGGAGAAATACGTGACGGCAAGATATAAGTTGGGGGATTTGCTGAAATGGTATAAATACGGTTTGGAATATTCATCGGTTACCGTGTCACGCAATGAGGCAAAGGATTTTTTAGCAGATAAAACTATGCTGACTATCGTTGACCCTGACAGCAAATATTATAACACGACAGATGCCGGTTATATGAAATCGGATATCGGCTCCTATACTTTTGTAGATGATGTGTCATCCAATATGCTGCCTTATGACGGATGGGACGGAGACATGAGTGAAAAAGTCTCTTTTGATGTTCTGGTTAACCGTTATAAAACGGTAGACGGGAAAAATATCGAGGATTATACGGCGGATATAGCAAATTATATTGTGCTGTGCGATAATGTTGCGGCAGCGATGGAGAGCCTTTCCCATAATTATGACGAATATCTGGCATTTCAGGAATATTACGACAGTGAAAATACAAATATCCGTTATTGCATCGAGAAAACAGTAGGAAAAAATACGGAATATTTCACCAATATAGAAGGCTCGGTTGAAAATTATTTCGATGGAAAAATTGATAGAAATACGGGAAAATATTTGTATTACAGTCCGTCTGAAATGATTTATGAAAGCAACTCTGCAATCACAGAAACAACAATACACAATATTGTGAAAAAATATGACTACGCATATCCGGAAAATATCCGTATCTGGATTGCCGTTGATTCCACCTATCCGGTAAGTGATGCTTTTACACAGGGAAGAGCGGGATTCCAGAATTATCTCCCTTACTTCTGGCAGTGGATTATTCTTGTAGTGCTTGCAGTTGTTTTATACTTTGTGCTTCTTGTTTATCTGACGATAACAACAGGAAAATACACGGATGGAGAGGGGAATACCCGTATCCGGCTGACAGGATTTGATAAGATACCGACAGAAGCAGGGCTTATTTTGGGAGTGGGTTCTGCGGCTGCCATCATTGCAGCAGCATACTATGTTTACAGTGCGTGGAGACACATTGTCGGTTATGTTGATATTTATAGTATTGAATTTAAGATCGGAACCGGCATTCTGGCATTGCTTTTAGATATTATTTTCTGCTTCTTCTATTACAGCCTTGTCAGAAGAGTGAAAGCAAAGACGCTTTGGCGAAACAGCTATTTAAAGAGGATTGTGCGGAAAGGCTATAAGCTGATGTTAGAAATCTATGACAACGGAAATATCGTTGTCAGGACATGGGTTCCATATGCAGTTTTCCTGCTGTTTAATTTCCTGATGATAGCAATGGGCATTTACACGAAAGTATCGGCAGTTTTCACAGCGTTAATTGCTTTCGTCATTGATATGTTTGTCGGAGGAGTCTTATATCTGGATGTCAAAGAAAGACAGGGCATCGTAGAGGGCATTGAAAAGATTTCCGAAGGTGACTTCTCCTATCAGGTAAATCAGGAGAATGTGCATGGTGATAATCTGATACTGGCAAAATCGGTGAATAATATCGGAAACGGCATTAAGAATGCGGTAGAAAGCAGTATGAAAGACGAGCGCATGAAGGCAGATTTGATTACTAATGTCTCCCATGATATTAAGACGCCGCTTACCTCCATTATCAACTATGTGGACTTGATTAAACGGGAAGAGATAGACAATGAGAGAGTGCGCAGTTATATCAAGGTATTGGATGAAAAATCCCAGCGCTTAAAACAGCTCACAGATGATTTGGTTGAAGCAAGTAAGATTTCTTCCGGCAATATCAATCTGCACTTTGAGAGAATTAACCTGACGGAATTGTTAAATCAGACCATCGGTGAATTTTCGGAAAAATTTGAGCAGAAAGGTTTGACAACCGTTATGAACGTCAATGCGCAGAATGCCGTTATTGAGGCGGACAGCAGAAGCATCTGGCGCGTCATGGAGAATCTTTTTAACAATATTTATAAATATGCACTGGAAAATACAAGAGTTTATATTGTGATTAATCCCGTGCCGAAAGATACCACGAAAAAGCAGGAAATGATTGAACTATCCGTCAAGAACATTTCCGCAAAAGAGTTAAACTGCAATCCGGAAGAACTGACGGAGCGCTTTATCAGGGGCGACGAGTCCAGAACGACAGAGGGAAGCGGCTTAGGTCTTTCCATAGCCAAGAATCTGACGGAAGCGCAGCATGGCACTTTTGAGATACAGCTTGACGGGGATTTGTTTAAGGTTGTACTGGTATTTCGGGTGATGGAGTAAAATAGGTGTTTTCTTTTCATATTCATGTTATACTATAAGTGTGCTATGATTATTTGGCGAATATATAATAGGATAACAAAGATAATGGAAATAGAGGAACAAAGAAACGGACGAAACAAGGAAACTGCAATTAATCACACTTATATCAATAGTGGCGAATATAAAAGAAAATTTGACTTAATTTCAAACAATAAGGAATTAAGTAGAATATTATACAGAGTGGCAAAAGAAATGTTGGAGCACCGTTCGGGCACAGTATATGAGGATATGTATTGGGTAGACTTGGATACCTTGAGCATTGTTGCAAAAGAGATAAACGCATCAGTTCCCAAAAGAATCGAATATTCTGTTGCAACTGAAAAAATAATAGAAAAATACAGTAATTTGCTTACTATACATACTCATCCGGACAGCTTTCCACCGAGTATTGATGATTTTAATTCAAATTTTGACCATGCATATGAAATTGGTATTATAGTTTGCCATGATGGAAAAGTATATATGTATTCCGCAAATGAGCGGATAAATGAAGATTACTATAAATTGGTAGTTGAAGACTATATAAAAAAAGGCTATAATGAAAGTGAGGCACAAATATTAGCCTTATGTGATTTGCAAAGAAATTTTGACATTAATTTCAAGGAGGTGGCAGATAATGGTGTCGTATGAAAATGATGTTCTGATAATACCTGAAAAATATAAAAATATGTCTGTTTCCGAACTTGAAAAAGAAAAGATGAAAGTCTTGCAGAAAATCAACGCTTCGGAACGACCAAAGAAACCTGTTAAAAAGAATAAAAATAATATTGTTTTTAATTTTTAGTTTGTTTTAACAAATGAGTTATCAGGATACTCTTGTTGCATGAATAATTGAACGACCTTGAAATGGGAGTAAAATCTCATTCTGAGGTCGTTTCCATTTTGATATATTTTAGAGAAATAGAGAGGATAGGGAAGTTTTTTCTAGGATAAGTATGATGAAAAAAGTAATGCGTTATACCATATTCGGTGCCTGTTTTGCTATCTGCATTCTGCTTGCAGGCTGCGGCAATGCCGGACAGGAAAAAACAGAAGTAACAGAGATAGTGAGTGATGCGGCAGAATCATCAGAGGAGGAAGTGCTGTCAGAATCAGAAACAACTGAGCAAGATGTGCAGGAGAATGATTTCACAGGACTCTCTCCGGAGCAGATAGACGCTTACCAGCAGATGACGCTCTATATTCAGGAAGGATTCCGCACCTACGGAATAGAAGGAACGTATCAGGCATATTTTGGCGATATAGAAGGCGGAGACGGAAAATATGGATGTGAGATCCTGTTAGAAGGGGAAGGCGAACTGTGGGGCGAAATAATTTCTTATGCCTATGATGCTCAAAGCGGATGGTATTCTTTTAAAGGGCAATGGGAAAATATTTTTACAAAAGACTCTTTCGGGGCATTGCGCGAGAATGATTCCTTTGCGGAAAGCATACGGGAAAACTATATATACCAGACGCAGATTGCAAAGAATCTGGATATAGCGGTTCCGATACATTACGATTCGGAAAACGGACCGATAGAGCATGATGAGCGGCCGATGGTACCTGAATCCGAATGGGCGGGCGGATATGTAAAACCTTATCTTTATACCTATTATGATGACAGGATGGATATTTATATTACAATTGAATATCCGCAGGTTAGGTTAAAGGATGGTGAATTGCAAAAACGGATTAATGTCGCACTGAGAGATGCTTTCTTTTATACTTACGCTTACGGTACGGAAGAAAAAGAGTGGAATCCCGGTAGTGAGGCATATACGGAAATCAACAGAAATTACGTCATTACAAGAGAAGATGAAACATATTTATCCATGCGTATTTATGAGTATAATTCCTTCCGTGCTGCCAATCATCCGAATGAATGGGAAACAGGTATTACCATCAATATGCAGACCGGAGAAGTGCTGCAACTGCGGGATGTGATAGGTGATGACCGGACGCTGGTATCCTTGCTTGACACAGGCGCTTTTTGCTTGTGGTTTTGGGAAGACAGCAATGAAAGCGATGAGGAGAGCAGAGAATGGTGGCTGCAGAGTGTACGGGAGGAATGGGAGAGCTATGACAGTGATTCATTAGATGAAATGAATTCGTATTTTTATTTGACACAGGATAGTTTGGGACTGATTACTTTTGTCAGCAGATATTATACCCCTATTGAGGCGAAGTTCGAGGATTTGGGGATTGAGTTTGGGGATGGAGAGTGAAGATGAGGGAGAGGTTTTAAGAAGAAAAGGAAGAGTAAATAGAGGGAAAAGGAACGACCTTGAAATGGGAGAAATCTTGTTTTGGGGTCGTTTTTGGTTGGGGAGGGGGAGACAGTCCTTTTTGTACAAAAAATCGCTTTAATACTGCATTTTTTGTTTTGAAATTGAGAATTTAGTAAAATAATGATACAATAAACGCAAGCATAACGGCTAGCGTTACGAAAAAATATTAAGCGCTATTTTGATAAATTATAGGAAGTTTCAGGAGGAAGCTGATAAAGATGAGTAACGATAGAATCAGTGAAGTTGGAGTAAATATAGCAGAAAAAGCTACGGTTATTTGGAATGTTGCAGATATGCTACGAGGACCATTTAAACCACATGAATATGGTCTTGTTATTTTACCGATGACGGTGGTTAAGAGATTTCATGATTGCTTACTGCCTACTCATGATGAAGTACTTGCACAGTATGAAAAAGTGAAACATTTGGCAGTAATAGACGGTTTTCTGACAAGGGCATCACGTTATCAGTTTTATAATACAAGCAAGTTTACTTTTGAAACACTTTTGGCTGATCCGGATAATATAGAAACGAACTTTAAAGATTATTTAGCTGGTTTTTC
>CAZKOR010000073.1:0-16524 GCA_964554405.1 uncultured Bacteroides sp.
AAATGCCGCGGCAGCCTCGCAATCCTTTTCATCCGGCTTTCCTTTATGCATGGCACCAAAAGATCCTTTACAGTAAAACTCTTCTTCTGCCTGCACGATTCCTTTTTTCGCAAGAAGCTTTCCCACCTGCTTATATGTAGATTTTATTAAAGCAGCCGTACTAAAATTTACAACCTTGCCTATCCTTACATCAATATTTGAAATAAACTTTTTAATATTGTCATCTACTCCATACGCATAAACCGAGCTGCCAAGAAACAAAATATCGACATCTTCCTGAAGCGGTTCATCAACTGTCCTTGCCTCTACTCCGACAGCTTCTGCAATAGCCTCTGCCAACTTTTTTGTATTCCCTGATCTTGTATAATACCTTACTTCTACTTTCATGCCTGAATCCTTTCTTCTTATAAAATTGTTTACTATTTAGTTGTGTAAAATCTATTTTGATTGTACTCATTCTATTTGCTTTTGTCAACTATATTTTCGTCGGTTGAAAAAAAGACTATGCAAAAGCATAGCCTTTCTAAACTTTCGTCAGTAAAGTATCTTCCTCTGAAAAAGCTTCGCCGGGCGGTGTCCTGCTCCTATTGTCATTTTATCTGTCTCAACCACATAGTCCGCCATTTTTCTGCGGAAATTAGCAGCCAGAAGTTCCTTGTCCAGAATAATTTCAAACACATTCTGCAGCTGAGTCAGTGTAAAATATTCCGGCATCAAATCAAAGACGATTCTCCCATCCGTCTCTACCTCCTGTCGCAGATGCAGCAGCGAATAGACAACAAGCTTGGCATGGTCAAATGCAAATCCCTGTTCTTCTTCTATATGATAGTCTGTCGTCACTTGAAACTGCCTTATACTTTTCTCTTCCCTGATTACCGTCTGAAGCAGAATCGGCTCTTCCCCATCGTTATTGGTAAGGCGTAAGCGATATCTTGTCTTTCGTTTAATGAAATCCTTTTCCTGTTCCTCTATTACATTTTCTTTCTCAAACTCTATATCGAACCATCTTGCGTCCCATGCATCGCTTCCCGCCCTGAGCCTATACTTTTCTCCGTCAAGTAAAGCAAGGAATGTATGAGAAATAATCCAGCCTCTTGGGTCCCTTCCTTCTTTTCCAAACACACCGACAAGCTTCAAATAGGCATCTGCGACCTGTGTTTCCTCAAATAATTCCCGGCGCGCCGTATCATAAATCTCCTCGCCTTTTCTGCAAAAGCCTCCCGGCAGCGCCCAGTGCCCCTTATAAGGATGGGAAGCTCTCTCGATTAATAAAATCCTGAGTTTTTTCTCCGGAAGTTTCCGATAGTTTTCCTGCGCCCTTGTCTCCTCTTCCCCCCGATTGCCCATAACGGAGAAAACTGCCATATCCGCGGCAATGGAAGGGCGGTCGAATTTCGTAATGTCATATTTTTCTAAGTATTCTTTCTCTTCCTGACTAAGTCGATGCATGTTTACACCCCATATTCTATTAACCTGTTATACGACAAGTACTCCTTTTTTAGGCGCTACCCGTACTGTCACTTCTGTTCCGGCATTAAACTCAATGGCATCACTCTCGATACCGTCCGAAAAAACAACACCGCCACCGGACATCTTAGATAAAATTTTAAAACTATCTGTGCCGCCGAGTTTTCCATAGACGATTCCCGTCTGGGTAGAACGGCTCGGAAAAGGCTCTCTGACGACAAAGAGTAATTTATCGTCATCCCATTCGTGCCGCCTGTCTGCAAAGTTTCTTCCGCCGAATTCACGGGCAATACCCGCTGCCTGCGTGATAACGGATTTATACCAGCCGGTAGAACCCAGTCCTGTAGAGACAATGATGCCGCTGGAGGACTGGTGTTCCGTCTTTCGATTCCATGTAATATCATACCTTGCCGACACATGGGTTTTTTGTCCTATGAACAAGTCGTTCACGGCAAGCATCAGCTGCCCGTCCTGCGTGCCTGCCTGCGCCATCGTAATCTGTTTCGCCTCAAAATTTCCTGCAATTGCTTTCAAAAGAACCGGTCCCAACTGACCAACCTCGAAGGGAAGCAATATTCCATCCCATCTCATAGGGTCGGGATTCACGCCGATTAGCGGCTGCCCATCCAGATATTTCATGACATTGGCAACAAGGCCGTCCTGTCCGATGGCAATGACGATATCCTTTTCCCCGAAAATCATATTAGGTAAAAATTCCCGGTCGATGCGCTGGATTCTGGCATATTTTTCCGCTATGGATATCACATCCGCTACCGCTTCCCGGTATATTCTGTCTTCCTGCAGATAATCCGAAAAATCCGCTCCCATATGTTCAATATAAAATCTCGCCTGCTCAGCCGTATTGTATTTGTAAATCAGCTCATCCAATCTCGTCTTTCTCGTCACGAGAACGACCTTGTTCATTCCTCTTTCCATGCCGTCTATCCCTCTCAATATATCATTTTTCTACGCATTTGACAACGATTCCAACAAATCGGGAGATACATTCAATACGCCGATTTTATCCGCCTTATCCCCAATCTCGACAAAAGCTTTCGCAATCAGCGCCTTGCTGTCCATGCCGCTCGTCACAAGCGCTTTTATCACATCCTTATCCACTCCGGCGAATGTTTTTAACAGCACTTCGGAATCATATGCTTTAGCATCGGATTTCTTCTTTTCATTCTCTGTCTGTAAATCTACGAACTTACAGTTTTCTTCCTCTAAGCGTATATCGTTGGCAAGTTTCTGTGCATCCAGTTCAGCCTGCTTCTCCTGCACGAGACGTTTCATTTCCATCTCTTTTTCACGCTTCTCTTTCTGCTTTTCCGCAACCTTGATTTCCGTATTTAATTCATTTTCCTTGACAATACGTTCCTGTTCGATTGCTGCGTTTCTACGCTTATAAATCGCATCGTCCTGCTGTTTTAAGATTTCTTCTCTCGTAGCCGCCTCCAATGCCTTTCTTGTATCCGCCTGCGCCAGTATACCCAGAATGGATATGGAAATCAGTTCCAATCCAAATTCCCGAATGGTTGCATCCTCTTTCATTGCTGCTTTTAACGTCGCGGCAAGTTCATCTGCCGATATGATTGCCTCACGCACATTTTTACTGCTGACGAATTTTGTGACATACACTTTAGCAAGATTTAAAATACGCTTCGCCATTTTCTGTCCGGCATCGTTTAAGACTGCCGCATAATCCTTTTTGTCCTTATAGGAAAAATTGACCATTTTGGATGCTTTCTCATAGTCTGTAATAATATAAGAAATATCTCCCTGTACGCTGATACACTGAAAATCCGATGTCATGATATCATTAAACGCAAAGCTTGCGTCAAAGGCTGTCGTTGGAATGACCATGATACTTGCCGTCATCGTATTATAGAAAAAAGACAGTCCCAGTCCTTTCTGTATAACTTTTCCCTTTTTTACCTTCATGACATATTCTGTTGGCTCAAATTTTTTGTATGCGATTCCCATTGTGTTTCCTCCTTTTGTTTTGGCTGTGTTTTTGATATTATCATTATGATAATATCATTTAGATAATATGTCAAGAAAAAATTAAAAAAAGTTCCG
This sequence comes from uncultured Bacteroides sp., assembly GCA_964554405.1. Taxonomy (GTDB): domain Bacteria; phylum Bacillota; class Clostridia; order Lachnospirales; family Lachnospiraceae; genus UBA3282. The sequence continues at coordinate 3,547 of CAZKOR010000073.1, forward strand.
GCTAATTTCTCAGCCGGAACCATATGCTTTTTACAGAATCTCTCTACACACTTATTTCCGCTTTCACTCCAAGCAGTTCCTTGTTTTCTTCTAAAATCGGATTGACAACCTCAGCGATGAATTTCTCCACCTGTAAAGGCGCACGTCCGACATATTTGGATGGCTCCATTGTCTCCTGTAATTCTTCTAAGCTCATCGGAAAAGCAGGGTCCCCGGCAATCAGCTCCAGTAAGTTGTTGTCTTTTCCTTCTCTCTTGACATTAGCGCCTGCCTCCATAGAAAGTTCACGGATTTTCTCATGCAGTTCCTGACGGTTTCCGCCCGCCTTAACAGCATCCATCATGATATTCTCCGTTGCCATAAACGGCAGTTCACTCATCAACCGTTTCGTAATGACTTTATCGTATACAACCAGACCATCCACTACGTTCAGACATAAATCCAGAATACCATCAATCGCAAGAAATGCTTCCGGAATAGAAAGTCTCTTATTGGCGGAATCATCAAGTGTTCTCTCAAACCATTGTGTTGCAGAAGTAATTGCTGGATTAAGCGCATCTACCATAACAAAACGGGAAAGAGATGCGATTCTTTCACTTCTCATCGGGTTTCTCTTATATGCCATAGCGGAAGAACCAATCTGGCTCTTTTCAAACGGCTCTTCGACTTCTTTTAAGTGCTGTAACAGGCGGATGTCATTGGACATCTTATGTGCTGATGCCGCAATGCCCGCTAAAACATTGCATACTCTTGTATCGACTTTCCGGGAATAGGTCTGACCTGATACCGGGTAACATTTCTTAAATCCCATTTTCTTCGCAATCATCGGGTCGATTTTATCAATCGTCTCCTGGTCGCCGTCAAATAATTCCAGAAAAGACGCCTGTGTGCCGGTCGTACCTTTGGAACCTAATAACTTCATCGTAGAAAGCACATAGTCCAAATCTTCCAAATCAAGGCAGAACTCCTGTGCCCAAAGGGTTGCTCTTTTGCCTACGGTTGTCGGCTGTGCCGGTTGAAAATGTGTAAAGGCAAGCGTCGGCAGCGCTTTATATTCTTCCGCGAATTTTGCCAGTTCGGCAATGACATTTACCAGTTTCTTCTTCACCAGTTTTAACGCCTGCGTCATAACAATAATATCCGTATTGTCACCGACATAGCAGGATGTCGCACCCAAGTGGATGATGCCTGCGGCTTTCGGGCATTGCTGTCCGTATGCATAAACATGACTCATAACATCATGGCGTACTTCTTTTTCCCGCGCTTTCGCCACATCGTAATTGATGTCTTCGGCGTGGCTTTTTAACTCGTCAATCTGCTCTTTCGTGATAACGGGTTTTCCGTCCTGACTTAATCCAAGTTCCATCTCTGTCTCTGCTAATGCAATCCAGAGTTTACGCCATGTCCGAAACTTCATATCCGGCGAAAAAATATACTGCATTTCCTTACTTGCATACCGCTCCGATAACGGACTTACATATCTGTCTGTACTCATAGACTATCTCCCTTTTATTATCTATAAATAATTACTCTTCAAACTCTCCCCTGATGTCATCCTTTGGCGGTTCCATAGGATAATCCCCTGTAAAACACCCTCTGCATATGCCCAGATGTCCTGCAATCTCATCTAACCGCTCCATCCGCAGATAAGCAAGAGAATCCGCACCGATAATACCGCAGATATCCTCTACGGAGCGGTTATAGGCAATCAACTGCTCCCTGGCTGGTACATCCGTGCCGAAATAGCAGGGCCATAAAAACGGAGGGGAACTTACACGCATATGCACTTCAGCGGCTCCCGCTTCACGAAGCATCCTCACAATTCTATCGGAAGTCGTTCCACGCACAATCGAATCATCTATCATGATAATCCGCTTTCCCTTTACCGCTTCTTTAATGGGATTCAGCTTCACCTGTACACTGCTTTCCCGGTTTTTCTGTTTCGGTTTAATAAAGGTTCTCCCTACATAAGCATTCTTTACAAAAGCCTGTCCATAAGGAATTCCCGACTGCATGGAATAGCCAAGTGCCGCACAATTTCCGGATTCCGGAACTCCCACAACTAAGTCTGCCTCTATAGGAGAGTCCATTGCAAGATACTTGCCTGCAAGAATACGGGAATCATAGACACTTACGCCGTCAATATGACTGTCCGGTCTTGCAAAATAAATATATTCAAAGACACATCTTGCATGTTTCTCCTTGGCAATGCAAAGTCTCTTATCCGACTCGATACCTTTATCGGGGGAAATGGTTACGATTTCTCCCGGTTCCACATCTCTGACAAATTCGGCTCCTATCGTATCTAACGCGCATGTCTCGGAAGCAAGGATATAAGCATTTTCCCTTTTACCGATGCAGAGAGGTCTGAATCCATACGGGTCTCTTGCCCCGATTAATTTACGGGGTGACATGATAATCAGGGAATACGCTCCTTTGATTTTCAACATCGCCCGCCCTACGGCCTCTTCCACAGTACCGCAGTTTAAGCGTTCTCTTGCGACATGATAAGCAATGACTTCGGAATCAATCGTTGTCTGAAAAATTGCTCCCGAATATTCCAGTTCATGCCGAAGTTGTGGCGCATTGATTAAGTTACCGTTATGCGCCAGTCCCAATGTACCTTTTACATAGTTTAACACAAGCGGCTGCGCATTTTCTCTTGTGCTGCTGCCTGCTGTTGAATATCTGACATGTCCCACGCCGATATCACCTTTTAGTTTCTCCAATGTATCCGGCGTAAAATTTTCATTTAAAAGCCCCATTTCTTTTGCACTTAAAACTTTTCCTTTCGGACCGTTCGTATCGCTGACCGCAATACCGCAGCTTTCCTGTCCTCTGTGCTGTAGGGCAAACAATCCATAATAAATCGTGGATGCCACATCATTTCCATCAAAATCATAGATACCAAAAACACCACACTCTTCCCTTAGTTTGTCGTTTTTTTCCTTATGATTTTTCATGTTAGTCACCCTTAAAGTCCGAGTCTCTTAAACACTTCGTTATATGCCTCTTCCACATTTCCCAAGTCTCTGCGGAAACGGTCTTTGTCCAGTTTTTCATTCGTATGGACATCCCACAATCTGCAAGTGTCAGGGCTTGTCTCATCTGCAAGAATAATCTGGCCATGATAACGTCCAAACTCTATCTTAAAATCAATCAGCTTAATATCTGCCTGCAAAAAGTATTTCTTCAATACTTCATTGACTTTAAAAGCATATTTTTTAATAGTTTCAATTTCTTCCCATGTGCAAAGCTTCATTGCCACTGCAAAATAGCTGTTAATGAGCGGGTCGCCGAGCTCATCGTTTTTATAGCTGAACTCAATGGTCGGCTCGTCAAACGGCGTACCCTCCGGCACACCCAGTCTCTTGGAAAAACTGCCCGCTGCCACATTACGGATAATAACCTCAAGCGGTACAATTTCCACTTTCTTGACTGCTGTTTCCCTGTCGCTCAATTCTTCAATGAAATGTGTCGGAACGCCCTCTTTTTCCAAAAGTTTGAAAACATGGTTCGTCATTTTGTTATTGATAACGCCTTTTCCGACAATTGTACCCTTCTTCTCGCCGTTAAATGCCGTTGCATCATCTTTGTAATCAACGATTAAAACATCAGCATCTTCCGTCTTAAATACTTTCTTTGCCTTTCCCTCATAAAGCTGTTCTAATTTCTGCATGATTATCCTCCATTCTATTGATAAAACTCATGAGAAGAATGCCTGTATTTTAGGCATTCTTCGGTGTGAAGAAGGCATCTCTGATGCCTAGAAGTTCTTGACGAAACAGCCTTTGCTGTGAGTCTTAGAACTTCTCTTCACACTATTTTACATATTTTTCTCATACTTTTCAACTGCCGCTATAATTTCCTTTGCATATTTCGGATAACGGTGTACCAAATCCATAATATCTTTCTGGGAGTTTTTCGCTACCACTTCTTTGTTATAATCCATTCTGCGTCGTAAGGACTGTCTTCTGATAATCAGACCGTGCCGGATTTCAACCATCTCCTTATGGTCTAATATAGCCTCCGTCTGATGCAGCCAGATAGCGGGATCCTGGATTTGATATCTTCTTAAAATTCTTAAAAGCTCCTGCTGATTATAATCCAAATCCAATTCCGCACGCTTGCATTTTTCCCGTTCCTCTTTTTCCTGAAAATATAAATTCCATGCTTTCTCTAATTCTTCCGCACTTGAGACATCATATTTTAAATATAAATAGTCTAACAAATTCTTATTGTTTACATAACGTATTTTCACTTTATTCTGCAATAGAATGATTTTGTTAATACTCAGCTCGACTCTCTTTAAATCGCGCTTCGCTTCCATATGCTTAACATAGATAAGCGTTATGGCAAATGCGGCTACGCCGGCTGTCAATAGATAGCCCATTTTCGTATCCATCTCTAACCAAAACTGTAAAACTAATAGCAGCGTAAAACATAAGCCAAGCGCCGTCACACAGATAATTGCCATCCCTTTTGTATCTGCAATCGCGCCCATCAATTCATTTTTACGATAGAGATAAGCGTGTTTTTCTCCCTCCAGGCGGCTTAAATCTTTTTTTACCAGCTCACGATACTCCTCCGCTTCTTTTATCTTCGCGCATCCCTCTTCGATTTCATCCAGCATACGCTCTATCTGACGGAAACGATCATCACTCATCCGGCGTTTTCTGCCGACATAGTCGTCTCTGCTGTTTTGTAAAAACTCCACTTTTTTCGCAGTGTTTTTTAATTCCTCCGCTTCTTCTTCCGGAAGCGCCTCTATTTCCTCCATATCCTTTAAATAAGAAGTTACCATGTTGTATTCAAAGGTCAGATTATCCAGTTCCTTGGTCGCCTCCGCCATTTTTTCCAGGCAGTTTTTCACATAGGCTTCACGGACTTCTTTATTATCAAAGTCTACCTCTTTTTCTTCCTCGTCATCATCGTCACCTTCCCAATCTGTTTCTTCATAATCCTCTTCATCAAATCCCTTGGTCCATCTTTTAAAAATCTTTTTAAAAATATTCATTGTAATGCCATACCTTTCTCTATCTTGCTACACTCTCCCGATAAGCGTCTTTGAGCGCGTTCGTTAATTTTTCTATTTCATCATAATACGGTACTGCACTCCCTGCGCCGCCACCGTCTTCCTTACAAACCCGCAGGGTAAAAAGCATTCTGTTTTCCTCTGTCATTTCAAACTGCCCTGCTGCCTGCTCCACCATACGTTCTACCTGCAGGGACTTTTCATGCAGATTGGGGTGCGCTGCAATATAATCCAGATACTCCTTATCGCTGCTTTTCATTCTGCGCGCGGCAAGACACTGCTTAAGACTTTCCGTATTACCGCTTACCTGATATGCCTTATCAAAATACTCCTGCGCACGTTCAAACAAAAAGAGTCTTGCATTGATAACGCCCATATTGTGAAGCACTTTCCCTCTTAGCTCTTTTTCTTCCTCCGGAAGTGTCAAAAGCAGTTCCTCATATCTTTCCAGTGCAATCGCATAACGCTTATTTTGCAGCATATAATCCGCTTTTGCTTTCTGTTTCTCATAAACGCTTAAACCGGCATTGTTTTTGATAAGCGCCTCTGTCCGGGAAATCGTTTCCGCCGGATATAGTCCCACATATTCCAGTATCATTCCCACATAAGCGCTTGCCGAGCCTTTCTGATTCACCAGCGCAAACAGTGCATGCGCAAGCTTGGGAAGTCCGCACTGCTCGTCCAGCCAGCGAGCCAGCTTCTCACTCACAATTTCCTGATCCAACAGTTCCGCGTTCTCCACAAGGCAGTAACAGAGTTCTTCAATCGAATATAAGTTTACATAAGTTTTCTCGAAAAAATATGGTGTTTCCGCATAGTTTCCCGTACTCAATATGATATGACTCATATCCTGCCCGCCTTTCTTTAGTATCGCAGACTGCTAAACCTGCGTTTGTTAAAGCATAATCTGTTTCGTCCAGACTTTTTTCCCTGCCGGAAATAACTCTCCAAACCCTAAATCAGTTACAGTAAGTTCCACACATTCCGGTGAACTCATTTTTACCTCCATCGCATACCGGCTGAAAGCATTTTCCCTGACCGGAGCTTCATCCAGCCTTATCTCACGTATCACGGCCTGTCTGCCCGTCAGCGGCGTAATCAAAAACGAAACATGATTTTCCTCTCCCGGTAATATAAATTCACACTCCTTATGCACCTCATACCAGTTTTCACCTGCATCCAACAGTGCATAATATGATTCTTTCCCTCTTCGCATCACATTCATTCCAATATTGGACTTTAACTTGTCCGGTCCGAGAAAAATATGTTCATTTCCCGCCTGACTCGGTTCTATCTTCTCCAACAGTCCATAGCAGGCGCCTTTGCAAAAAAGATTGTTTCCCTGAAAAACCCGGCGGTTTCTGCACAAAAACTGCAGCGATTTCTTTGCCCATCCATCCCGGAAACCATCTCCTAAAAGATAGGCTGACGACACGATTCTGTCAGCACACGCATCTTCTAATATTTTCATAAACGATTCATCCGCCAGCGCGTAAGAGTCCGCCTTAATTTCCTCTTCTTCCTCTTCCCCCGGCAGTACCAGCGAACCATATATCTTTTCTTCAATCAAAACAACAATCGGCGTCGTCTTTTTATTCCGCTCCATCCGGTAGGTTTTCAGTCTCATACCGTTATGTTCACAGGCAAGCACCTGATAATTCCACAACTCTTCCGGCTGATGCAGAACAAAATAATAAAAACTCTCCGTATGACTTTGAAAATAGATTTGAGAAGTTTTTAAATTGAGATTCACTGCCGATTTCGCCAGCACCTCCACCATTCTGTCATCCAGATTTTCTACCGTAAACATCAGCGCAGCTATATTTTCCGCCGGTACGATAAAATTCAGTAAAGCAAGACTTCTTTTGATAAATAACGTAAGCAGTGCAATCGGGTCAAAAGGTTCCTCTTCTATTGTAATCATTTCTCCTTTTCTTGCAAGCTCTAATAAATCCGTAACAAGAATACCTTCTTCTTCCTTGCTGTTTTTCAGAGCATCCTTTCCATAAAGCCACTGCCCTGCTCCTTTTCGTTTACATAACACAGTTGGAATATGATACTGTTTTGTACCGATAACAGTGGCGACACTCTCTACCGTATCCTCTCCGTAGACGCAGTAACTTATCTGGGCATAGTCATTTCCCAAATCATATCCTACAAGCACACTGCCTTTATGCACTTTTTCCTCCGATTTTTTTTCAAAGAACATCTTCTGTCTCCTGCCTGTGCACCGAATCCATTATAGTTCCGTAAACAGCTTATCCACCATAAAGTCTTTTTTATAATATTCTTCCAACAATTTATCCACCGTATCATAATCCTGCAATGTTTTACCAATCATGATATCGTTAAGCAGATTAAAACGGCTTCCCGTCTGTCCGGTACTGTTGTCATTCACATTGACAGTGCCGCTCTGGGTCAGCTGCTCCCCCTCGCCGGAGCTGTCCATAATATAATATTGCAGACGTTCTCCGAAAAACAGCACAAATTCTTTTACACAAATACCCGCAAACATATCTTTCATTGTCTCTTTGACATATTCCTGTCCATCGCTGCCCGCCTGCTGTAACAGGTAGTGGATGGTAACACGGTGCCCCGGCATCGCCCGGTATTCCAGAATAGACTTATCCTGTAATAAATCAAGCGCGGGCAGATATCCCATATATTCCTTAAACTGCGGTAAAACAATCTGCCGTTGTAATAATTCCTGTAAAAACTCTCGGATAACGGCTTTTACTTCTTCTGTAATCTCTTTCGGATTCTCCGCAAAATATTTCAGATAAGCTATTTTACACACCAGATGCAGTCTGCTCTTTTCTTTGTGCATCTGCATAATACTCTGCACCAGATACGAGTCCGTAATTTTTTCCCCTATCACATAGTCATAGCAGTATTGTGACAGGAATGCGGAAATCACTTCTTCTTTTCCGCCGTCTTTGCAGTAAGCCCGGAAAACATCCGTCTTTTCACCGATATGAACACCCGTATAAAGCATCTGCGCAATAATCCGCTCACTCAGCTCATAAACATCCACGCCGAAATCCCGTGCTATTTTCCAGATATCCCGCATATCCTGAATACTGCCGTTGTAATAACGAACAAGATACTTTAACACTTCTTCATCATATTTTCCCTTTTTTAAAATATAATAAAGGATGCCTGTCATCAGTGCATCTTCATCCTGCTCTCCCTGCCCAAGAAGCATACTGCACAGTTTTAAGAGTGTTTTTACATCAATATTGTACGGACCGGTATAACGTACCCATTCATATGCTTCCGCACACAATCCGCGCAGCGTCATAATGCGTACGATTTCTTTTCTGTCCGCAGGCGCAATTTCCTCCGGTCGTAAAGAAAGAAGATAATCATCCAGTTCCCACATTCTGTCTTTTTCATAGTAAAACTGGACCAGTTTTCTTCTGATTTCCTGCCTGCAGTTCTCCATCATAAAATCGGAACCGGCGAGTCTCTTAAATCTCTCGACGTTGTCTTCCTGTATATCAGGCGTATTTTGATGCCCGTAACAGACATATAAATCATAACCGAAATGCTCTCTGACAAAAGGCGCCGCCAGTTGCGCAAGCTTTCCGGTTTTTACAAGCGGTTCTTTCTTACAGGAAATACTTGTCGTGTAACGGTTGTGCTCTTCATCTTCCAAAATCACCCGGCATTCTTCATCAAAAACAGGAATAAACGCCTTACCGCCCGAAACGGAATAAGCAGGTCTTACCGCTCCATACGGGTATACTAACACAACCTGTCTGACGGTATCGCTTTCCACGGTAATCTCCTGCATAAATACCAGTTCTATAAGCTCCTTCGCCACATCTTCATCCACCAGCGACTGCGTCAGGACATTCCGGTAAAGATAGGCAAGAGATTTATTGATTCTGCCCTTTTTCACCTGCTCTACCACAAACTGTTCAATTGCGGGCATGTAGTTTACATAAATATCCGGTATTTCCTCCTGATGCTTTAACACATAAGCATACAGCCATGCTGTAATCTCGTAATTCAAATCACTCTGATAGGAAAAATACATCAGCACCATTTTCGGCAGCGCCTGTTTATCGTCTAAAGTTACCGACATCATATAATATTCATACAGCCTGGTAATCCGCAGATTCTGTTCCACACCTTCTTTATACCATGTAAAATACCTGTTGCCATACTTATTGCCTTTAATCAGCGTTCCGCATATGGCATGCAAAATATCGCTCTGCGGTTTCTTCTGATAACAGGAAATCAAAATGCGCAGTAAAAGCCCGGAATAACCTTTCTGCTTTTCGGCAAGATATAAAAGCTGTATCATTACATCATCTCTCATTACTTCACTTTTTGCCGCATAATTTAATACCTGCAATTCAAATTTATCAAGCTTCATCAGCATTGCCGGATTCATACAGAGTAAGTTCCATGCTTCGATATATATCATCGGGCTGCGGCACTCATAAGCAAAAAGTTCTTCCAAAAGAGCCCATTTTCTTGCCGGTGTACGGGTATATTCCTCCGCTAAAAATAAAAGCAGCCATGCAATCCGCCAGTTTCCGCGGTTTTTCTCATAATACCCGGCAATAGTATGAGTGACTTCATCAATATATTGCTCGTTCTTACTGCACAGTGTTGTCAAATACAGATAATAGCACCACAACTCCAGATTCTCTTCCTGCAATTCTTCTATGAGTTCTTTATCCTGCTCTAAAATCCACTTTGCCTCATGGAAGCGTTCCTGCGCCATAAGAAGCTGCGCATGGAACATTCTTGCCAATACATCGTTCCCATCTATTTCTTTCAAACGTTCTATTAATTTATCGGTTTCCTCCATCCATGTCGCCGCACTGATTTTTTTCAGACGAAATGCCTGATAATACTGCATAAGCTGCATGGTTGTCCGCTTCTTTTCCTGATAAAATCCGCGAATGCCGCGTATACCTGCCGTCTGGCGGACAACCGTTACCGGAACTGTAACCACCCTCTCAAAACTAACCAAACGGATACAGCCGTAATTATTGCCGGCATGGAGTTTGTCATCCTGTATATAATAATACAACCGATATAAATTTCCAAGGAAAGCATCCTCCGATACAATTTTTTCGTTGACGCTTAAAAAATCCCCTTCTGTCTCAATTCGTAAATGTGTATAGCCCCACCCGTTTCGATTGACAACAAGAGCATAGCGGGATAACGGCGCCGGGTTCTCTATTTTTATCTGCGTCTCTTCCGGAATATATTCCACCGGTTTCTTTTTATGTATTTCCAACAGGAACTCTTCTACATTATGTTCATTGCCGTATACCTCGGAAAGACCTTTATAAGCAGTGTAATACTGTCTGTCATTACCGGTAAAAATCTGCTCAAACTCTTTAGTATAAAATAGGTTTACCGCTTCCTCCCAATTACTTTTCGCCAAATTGGTAAAGTGAAACAGATTTTTAATATTACCGAGACTGGAATCAATGACGTCTGCTTTTACGGTAACAGAAAAAGGGAGATAATATTCTCCCTGGTTTGACACAATATGAAACGCACCTTTTATTTCTTCCCCTGCCTTACTTTCAGCAGCATCCACACGATAGAAAATCTCATCCTGACTGCCGGAAAAAGACACAGTAAGACATTCCATGCGCAAATCTGTGGATATGACATATCCCTCTGTCAAAACACCTTCCGGCCCATAAATGGTAAAAGAGTCTTCTTTTCGCTCTCCTGCCGGAATGGACATCTCAATACGCGGACATGAAAAGTCCAGGGAAGCATTGTCATACCTAAATTTCCCTTCCAGTATTTCGCGAATGATTTGTTTCACTTTGACGTTCCTCTCGTTGTATATCCTCTTCTTCACTCGCAAAGACGCGCTGTCGCGCTTTACGTCCGATTGCATCGGACCTTTGCTCGTTACCAGCGCAATAAAAACAAATGGCTGCTGCGCAGCCGCTTGTTTTTATTTTGCGCTTAGTACATTATAACATTGAAGTCTCACTCTCTGCAAGGTAAAACAATGAGATGTGTATCAGATTAGCCCGGTTCCGATATGCGGCTCACGCCTACATAAATATCGGAAATTTCATACCATGTGGGATAGTCTGTAATACCACTTTGAGGCAGGCCGAATACTTTCTGGAAGACACGTACCGCCTCCGCTGTTTTAGCACCGTAAATACCGTCCGCCGTAACCTTCGGAATCGCCGGATAGTTCTGTGCAATCCGATTTAACTGCTGTTGAAGCTGTCTGACTTTATCGCCGGACGCTCCGATTGTCAGGTTGTATCCGGGCCAGGAAGAGGGGACGCCGGACACACTGACTGCCGTATTGATATACATATCGCTTCCGTAGTAATAACGAATAATTTCTATCGCTGAATATCCTTCATCGCCTAAATATTTAGAACCCCACTGGCTCAAACCGTTACAAGTCACTCTCTGTCCATCGCAGTAAGATGTAAAAATAGGCTGTCTGACGCCGGGTCTTGAGAGATAATTAGCAAATATCGTATCTACCAGTCTGTCGATATTTTCATAAGTATTTCTTCCCTGAATCCACTTCTGGTCATATGCGGTGGAAGAAGTGATTGTAAAATTATAGCCCTGATTCCGGTACCGCGGAATCAGGGCTGATTCAAAGTTATCAGTTTAGCAATAGAACCTGATATCATCTGTTTTAAAGTGACGTTTCCATTCTGAACATATCAGAAAATACTGTGCCTGAATGATTTCCAACAGTTCATTTAACTCTCTGGCAGGAATTTGCTCTTTATTATTGGCAATGATACAGCCACCGTTTTTTGTCAGCCAAATCTTTGTCGCATTTGCTGAAGGCTTTCCTTTGGTAACATGAACATGAATAGGTTCATTATTTTCACTAGACCAAAAGAAAACCTTATAACTTCCAACAGTAAATATGCTAGGCAATCTGCACACCTCCATTTGCTCCATATTTATAAAATAAATGAGCGTTGCTGTGCATCAGTTGATCAAACAGTTCCATTTCATTCTCTGAAAAACCTTCCTTTATCAACCATGTGTAAGAAGGTAACTGGCACCTTGCAGTATTAAAACCATCTTCCGTAGGACGTTCAAAGTGAACCTCCACCTTTTGAATGCCATCTTCTTCAAAAACCTGTGTATGCACAATTTCCGTACCATCAGCTAAAACCATATAAGGATAAACCATAAGTCCCGACTCCTTTTATTTTAGTGTGCCGTGTTTATTGATTTATTATAGCAGATATAGATATAAAAGTCATTAAAAATACCTTCTTGCCGATGCACAAATGGGAATTTATAATTCACGATAATAAGGGCAAATATTTTCAAAATGCCCATCTTTCATTTTGAAACCATTTGGAATAGTTCCCAACTGAACAAAACCGAGCCTTTCATATAAGTGCCTTGCGTGAGTATTACTTTCAACTACTGCATTAAGCTGCAATATTACGAATTCGTGTTTTTTCGCCGGACATAGGCTGTCAAGAACAAGCTGTTCCCCAATATGCTGACCTCTATATTCAGAGCTAATGGCATAACTTGTATTACAAATATGTACTTTCTGCAAATTGCATATCGGGTCACTATTTATCTATGTACTTCATATTTGCCGTTGTAATTTTACAAACACTAGATATTCATCATATACGTTATCAAGTTTCATATTAATTAACTGATCAAAAGAGTATTTTTCGCATAGATAATGAATAAACTTTGTTCCAAGATAATATCCCACATCACTTCTCCCATAATAATCTGCTAAATCACCAAAATATCTTTGGTCTATTCTTGCCATCTTCGATAAATCTGCATTAAAATCTAATAACATCTGTTGAAAATGATTTTCACACCAACTTCTCCAACCTTTTTTATCTTGATGATAATAATTAAGGTCATTAACTAAAACTTGTTCAAAATACATAGCAATTCCCTCGGTAAACAATTGCCATACAAAATTC